>CAZNSS010000849.1:0-1929 GCA_964575465.1 uncultured Holophagales bacterium
CGACGCCGGGCATGGCCGGCATCGCGTAGCGGGCGACCGCGTGGGGCCAGAGCGCCAGGGGCACCGTGCAGCCGACCGCATAGAGGGCGAACGGCCGCGCCAGGCTCACGTCGAATCCGGCGTGTCGGCGCCACCCCCGCCACAGCGGCAGCGCCGCCAGAGCGAGCCAGGGGAGGAGGTGGGCGACGGTCTCGCCGACGAAGCGCGCCACTCCCGCCAGGTAGGCCGCGGGCGGCGGCCATCCCGCCGTGCGGGTCATGTCCCGGAAGGCCGCTTCGTCGCCGGGCTGATAGACGACGAACGCCCAGGCGGCGAAGGACGACACGGCGATCCCTCCCAGGAGCGCGAGGCCCGGCAGCTCACGCCAGCGCCGCTCGCTCGCGACGACGAGACAGGCCCCGATGCCGAACCAGGCGAGGGGCAGCGCGCCCTTGAGAAGGGCCGTCGCGACGAGGAGCACCGCGGTGGCGAGCCATCGCGGTGCCGTGGTCGTCCGCTCCGTCCCCCGGTTCTCGAGCCAGAGGAGGAAGGCGCCGAAGGAGGCCACGCTCACGAGGAGGTCGGGCTCCGCGCGGCCGCCGGCGGCGAAGACGTAGGGCGAGAGGAGGAAGGCGACGGCCGCGAGGACGCCGGCCTGGGCGCCGCCCCTGCGCCGCGCCTCGCGCGCGCCGAGGAGCGCGCCGAGCAGCGCGGCGAGGAGTGTCGGCGCGCGGACGACCCACTCCGAGACTCCCCCGAGCGAGATCGCCGAGGCGATGAGCCAGAACAGCATCGGTGGCTTCTCGACGAATCCGTGCCCGAGGACCTCCGGGCGCAGCCAGTGTCCGTGCTGCAGCATGTCGAGCGCCGCGAGGGCGTAGCGCCCTTCCTCGTAGTAGAGGTTGCGCGTCCCGGCGAAGGGGAGCAGGAGACTCCAGAGGCCGACGACGACCCAGGCCCCCCACCGTCCCTCGCCGCAGCCCCGCGCGAGACGAGCCTCGATTCGCTGGCGGACCTTCACCGGGGCACGAACCGCCTCAGCACGATCTCGTCCGTCGCCACGATGCGCCGCCCGTGCTGGTCCCGGCGCTCGACGGGAATCCTCTTCTCCTCGACGAAACCCAGATTCTCCCGCATCGCATCCAGCCAGTGGCGCAATCCGACCTCGTCATACCCGAAGGCTCCCACCTTGTACTCGACGACGAGCAGCGGCCGGCCGGCCGACACGCTGGAGAGGCGCGGGGCCTCGCGCCGGCCATGCCGGGCGGAGTACAGGATCTGGTTGGCCCGATAGGTGGCGAACCAGCTCAGGCGGGACCGGAGCTCCGGCTGGAACGTGATCCCGAGGTCGGACGAAAGGCAGACCGCCTCGGCGCCGCGCGCGGCGTCGGCCCAGAACTCCCTCGCGAAACTGCGGGCCTGCTCGTCCGAAGGGTTCTTGTACGGCCAGGCGAGGTCCCGGGCGACGACCCCGAGCCCGACCACGAGCAGGAGCGCGGCCGCGACCCTTCCGTCGAGAGAGCTCCGCCTGCCCGATCCCGGCCGTCGCCTCGCGAGGAGCGAAAGAGAAGCCGCGGCCAGGATCGAGACGAGAGGGGCTGCGTAGAGGGAGAACTTCACGTGCCCGCCGAACGGGTACCTGCGGAGCGAGGCGGCCACGAGATGGAGGAGGAACGGAACGGTACAGAAGGCCAGGAGGGAGGGCCGCGAGGACCGCGCGAGCGCCACGGCTCCGGCGAGGACCGCGGCGGTCGTGACGACGCTGCCCCCGGTCGCTCCGCCTGCCGGGAAAGCGAGGAGGGGCCCCGTGAGCGACCCGAGGAGCCAGAGCGGTATCGAGAGGGGCGTCGCGAGAGGCGGGAACGCCGCGGCCCAGAAGTCCTGCATCCCGGGAAGCACCGGCCCGGCCGCGGCGGCGATGCGTGCCTGGACGGCCAGGAGGCTCGACGC
>CAZNSS010000850.1:0-1926 GCA_964575465.1 uncultured Holophagales bacterium
GTTGTCCGGCAATGGAAGTAAACACTAACATTCCAACCATTAGAAGGTAGATTCTTGTTTTCATGGCACACAGTTTTTTGTTTATGTTCAGGGTAATATTTACAAAATCATCTATAGGCATGCTAACGTTCGGCGGAACCGGTGCAGGCCGTGGCGCGCAACTGTTTTTACCTGTCGGCTTCAGCCGCGAAGCCGGGCGCACCATGCAATGGTTTTTGCCTGGCGGCTTTAGCCGCGAAGCCGGGCCGATAAAGCACCAACTGGTTTTGGAGTGCCGGTCAGGCGGATCGGCGCGCAAAAACCAGTCGCGCCATGAAGCGCCAATTGCATATACCAACCTGTTGCCGTGCGTTGCAATACAGTTTTATTTCAATTACTTAATTATTAACCAATCTGTTATTAAAATCGTCTTCTGAAATCTTTATGATATTTAAAAGAATGTTTTTTATTAACATTTGATCCGATCCAGTTTTGTAATGTTCAATTAGATCACTGCAAGTTTCCTCAACAAGTTCTGGATTTTTTGAAATTGTGCCATCCTCAAAGCAATCTTTATATATTTCGTAAGCAATATCGGGTTTGGAAAGTTTTAAATTGCTAATTGCCATATTATAGAGGGCGATATAATAATAAATTCCTAGATCCACCTTGTCCTTGTAGAGTAATACCTTATTCCCGTAATTAATGCTTTCTCCATAATTCTTGGTAAGGAACATTAGCCTTGAAAGATTACAGTTTATAACTATATGCTTGCTTGGGTTTTCTGTCAATGTAATAGCTTTATTATAATCTGATATAGCATTATTAAAATTCCCGGAATTGAAGTAAGCATTTCCACGATTATAATATGGAGAATAGAAATTTGAATCAAGTTCTATTGCTTTTGTATAGTTTTTAATGCCTTCTTCATTGTTGCCTAAAAGCATGTTTGCAGTACCGATGTTGTCGTAAAGTGGCGCTATATTTGGATTAATCATCCTGGCGGCATTATAATTTTCTATCGCCTTTTCAAAATTATTGAGATAGCGGTAGCATTTTCCAATATTATAATAAGCAATAAACCTGGTTGTTTCATCTTTTTGGATCGATTTCAGAAAATGCTGTATAGCCTTCTCGTAATTTTTCACATCCAGGTAAAATATTCCATAATTGAAGTCGAGATATATGTTCGTGGAATCAAGTTCTGTTGCATTTCTTAAATCATTAAAGGCAGCTTGATAATTGCCCAGTTTCATGTTTGTCTTACTTCTGTTTATAAACTTGTTGACCGAAGGAGAAATCTGAATAGAATTATTATAATCAACTAATGCTTCCGAGAAACTGTTAAGTCTTAAATAACAAAATCCTCGGGCATTTAAAGCGTCAGCGTTCAAAGAATCTCTCTTTATTATTTTGGAAAGCTTTGTAATTGCTTTCATGTAATTGCTTTCATCAATACCAGAATACCCATCGATAGATAGATAATCATTTTTGCCTGTCATTATTTTATTAACAGAAACGCAAGAGACAATGAAAGAACACATCAGGATAAAAAGTATCAGATTAAATGATCTGATATGGTTAAAAGAGAATTTTAGCTTTGTCATGATATTTTTTTTGGTTATTAATTTAGGGCAGCTTTTAATAAACACCTGAATTATCCAAATTATCGATAAATGAAATCTGGAGTTGAGAGTAATTGCTTTTCGAGAATGTTTTTTTTCAATTCAAGAGAACATGCATGCTAATGTTCAGCGGAACCGGGGCCGCGGAGCGGCCGAGCTCATGAGCCACGAACATGAGTGAGTGGCGAATAATGTGCAGTTGGCGCAGAGTCGCGGTGGCGCGTGTTTTTGCACTCGTGATGCGATGCAGGATTATGCGGTTATTACTTTATTCTCGCGTTGGCAAAAACCGTGACACCAGGAGGGAGTCCCCGGCGGGAGC
>CAZNSS010000851.1:0-1924 GCA_964575465.1 uncultured Holophagales bacterium
GTCCTCGTCCCCGGCGGCGGGAACGGCGTGACGCGGCCCGCCCGAGATGCGCACCGGCTCCCGAGGCGGCGCCGCGCGCCTCACGAAGAGCGCGTCGTCGGGGTGCTCGACCGGGATCTTCATCCCGATGAGCTTCTCGATCGACGACAGCGACTGGACGTAGTTCTCGCACGCCAGGGAGATCGCGCGGCCCGAGTGCCCGGCGCGCGCCGTCCGGCCGATCCGGTGGACGTAGTCCTCCGGGTCCATCGGCAGGTCGACGTTGATGACGTGCGTGACCCCGTCGATGTGGAGCCCGCGCGAGGCGACGTCCGTCGCGACGAGGATCGGGAGCTTTCCCGACTTGAAGTCGGCGAGGATCTTCAGGCGCCTGGCCTGGGGGATGTCGCCCGAGATCGCCCCGCACCGGAAGCCGTGCCGCTCGAGCCGGTCGACGAGGCGCTCGGCGAAGCGCTTCGTGTTCACGAAGAGCATCGTCCGCGTCGCCTCGCCCTCCTGCTGCAGGATGCCGACGAGGAGGGAGAGCTTCTCCGAGTTGCCGACGTGGTAGAGGCTCTGCACGACGCGGTCGGCCGTCACCCTCTCGGACGCGATCTCGACCCGCTCGGCCTCGTTCATGTGCTCCCAGGCGAGCTCCATGACGCGCCAGGAGAGGGTCGCCGAGAACATCATCGAGTGGCGCCTCCTCGGCGGCGGGCAGCGGCGGAGGATCCGGCGGAGGTCGGGGAGGAACCCGAGGTCGAAGAGGCGGTCGCACTCGTCGATCACGAGGCACTCGACCGAACCGAACGACGTCGCCCCCTGACCCTCGTAGTCCAGGAGCCGGCCCGGCGTTCCGATGAGGAGGTCGCAGCCGTCGCGGAGGAGGCTCCGCTGCTTCGCGTAGTCGAGGCCGCCGTAGACGGTCACGATGCGAGGCCTGACGAACTGGGCGAGCAGGAGGGCGTCGTGCTCGATCTGGACCGCCAGCTCCCGCGTCGGGGCGACGATGAGCGCCCGCGGCGCTCCCGGCTTCCGGTTCGCCGGGGAGGGGACCTCGACGAGCCGCGTCAGGATCGAGAGGAGGTAGGCGGCCGTCTTCCCGGTTCCCGTCTGCGCCTGCGCCGCGACGTCCTTGCCGGCGAGGAGAAGCGGGAGGGTCCTGGCCTGGACGGGCGTGGCGCGGACGAATCCGCAGGCGGCAATGCCGGCCCGGACCGCGTGCGGGAGGGGGAGGTCGGAGAAGAAGACGTCGCTGAGGTAGTCGCCGGTGTCCGGCGGAGAAGAGGACATCCGGGCGCATTGTAGCCCGCGGGTTCTCCGGAGAACGATCCGGCCTCCGGGCGCGTCAGGAGACGCCGTGCGCCGCCCGTGCCTCCGACTCCATGCGGGAGGCGGGCGTGGAGGGCTCGAGGCCGGCGTAGAAGCCCGCTCTCTCGATCGCCTCGGAAGCGAGGGCGAGGACGAAGGCCCACCCCCACCGGGCCGCCAGGAGCGCGGAGACGAGGAGGGCGAGCCGGAAGAACGCGGCCTCGGGAGGCATGCCGAGCGCCCCCTGCCGGTTTCGGCGGACGACGAGGAGCGCCTTCAGGGCGATCCCGGTCGCCGCCAGGAGCGGGAGGCCCGCGGCGATACCCGAGAGGAGGAGGAACGCCGTCGTCGTCTCCGCCCCGTGGAGGCGCGGACCCGCCGCGCGCGGGACGGCGAGGTAGACGGCGTCGATCGAGACCGTCATGAGGAGCGCGGCGCCGAGCGCGGGGAGGCCGAGCCCGGGAGAGGCGTGGGGGAGCGCCACGAAGGGGAGCGCGAGGAGGACGAACGCCCCGGCGGCGAGGACCTCCCTGGAGAGCCACGACGTGCCGGCGCCGAGGACCGCGCGCCAGGCGCGAAGGGGCCGGCCGAGGTGGGCCGAGGAGAGGCCGAAGGCGGTGGCGGCGACCGCGAG
>CAZNSS010000852.1:0-1922 GCA_964575465.1 uncultured Holophagales bacterium
TGATCGGCTCGCTCCGCTTCACGACGAGCTTCCTGTCGGCGGTGTCGAAGACCTCGAAGGAGACCGGGGGGACGACGAGCGTCCCGGGCTCGGACGGGACGAGGACGAAGTCCCACTCGGCGCTCGTTCCCCCCTTCGCGGCGCCGCGCGCGGGGAGAGTGCGGGAGGAGGGAGGGTAGACCTTCACGCCCGGCACCGAGAGGTGCGGCGGCTCCGTGGCGGTCCTCAGGTTGCCGCTCCCGGCCAGCCGGACCTTCAGCGTCACCGCCTCGCCGGCGGGGACGGACTTCCGGTCGGCGGTCGCGCTGACGCCGAACTGGCCGACCGGACCCTTGAAGTCGGGACGGCCGGGGATCTGCAGGACCTTCAGGGTGATCGGCTTCGTCTCGCGCTCGAGGACGCGTGGGCGGAGCATCGCGAACGGGTCGCCGAAGGGGTCCGTCGCGACCCTCACGCCGATCCGGATCCGCGCGGGGGGAATGGTGACCGTACCCGGCGTCAGGCCCGAGACTGCCTTCTTCAGAAGCGTGAAGCGGGCGACGGAACGCCCCTCCCAGGTGTCGCGCCGCCCCTGCGGCCGCTCGGGCCGCTCGAGGTCCTCGGCCCAGAGCCCGGGGAACTGCGGCGCCTCGACGTACTCGATCCCCTGCACCTCCGCCTGGGTGACGAGGTCGTAGGCGATCGTCACTTCCTCGCCGACGTACGAGACTTCCTTGCTCGGCGTCGCGATGAAGGCGAGGACCGGGTCCTCCGCGGGGACCGCGCGCTCGGCGCCGGCGTGGCGCGTCCCCCCGCGCGACGGCATCCGGCCGAAGGGGTCCTCCTCCGGCATCGGCGACGCGGGGCCGGCTCCGGGCGCCCGGCGCGCGTTGCCGACCTCGAGGAGGTACGAGCCCGCCTTCACGTCCTTGTCGCCCACCTTGAACGTCGTCTCGCCGACCTCGGCGGGGCCGGCGCCGGAGGGGCGGAGGAAGTAGGTGAGGCTGGACGAGCGCGAGAGCTGGCCGTTGATGAAGCTGATCTGCGTCGAGGTGTTCGGCCCGCCGACGACGACGAGGTTCTTCAGCGGGAGCTCGGCCGGGGCGCGAAGGCTCCCGCCGACGCCCGGACCGGAGAAGGCGTAGGTCAGCCGGATGACGTCGTCGGCGGCGGGACGGGGGTTGTCGACGACGACCCTGACCTCGGGCTCCTCCTGCGCGCCGGAGAGCGCGCCGGCGAGGACGACGGGAAGCGTGGCGAAGAGGAGGCGACGCCCGAGGGAACGGAGGCGCCTCACCAGTCCCTCCCGGAGCGGCGCCGCTTCTTCTGCTCGGCGATCTTCTTGCGCTGCTCTTCGAGGTCGTTCCGCGCGATCGCCTGGAGGAGCTGCTCGGCCTTGTCCCGGCTCATCTTCGCCTTCTTCTCGAAATCGTCCTTCTTCGGTGGCGGAGGCCCGCCGGGCTTCTGCTGCTGCTGCTGTTGCTGCTGCTTCTGCTGCTCGAGCCGCCGCAGGGCGAGCTCGTAGTTGTACGCCGCGTCGGCGTCGCCGGGGCGGGCCCGGAGGGCGTCCCGGTAGGCCGCCGCCGCGGGCTCCCACTGCTTCCCGGCGAGGAGGACGTTGCCCGAGTTGAACGCGGCGTCGGCGGCGACCTCGCCCCGCGAGGCCCCCCTGGCCTTCTTCAGCGCGGAGAGGGCTTCGTCTCCCCGCCCGGCGAGCGAGAGCGCGGTGCCGAGGTTGTAGGCGCCGACCGGGTCGTCCGGGGAGAGGGCCGCCTCGCGGGCGAAGTGTCCCAGGGCCTCTTCGACGCGCTTTTCGTCGAGCGCCTTCTTCCCGGCGACCGCCTCGCCACGGGCGGTCGTGAAGGGCGGGCGCGTGAGGACCCGCTCCCTCAGCGAGGCGGGCGGCGGAGGCGTCGGCGGGAAGGCCGGCGCCGGCGCGGCGA
>CAZNSS010000853.1:0-1920 GCA_964575465.1 uncultured Holophagales bacterium
TGCGACGGCCTCGCCCGGGAGGGGCGAGAGGAGGGCGCGGAACGAGAAGCGGTCCATCGTCGGGAGGCCGCGGAGGGGGAGCGAGAAGGTCCGCCGGGAGGCGCGGAGCGGGAGGAGGCGGCTGTAAGAGAGGACGAGCCGCACGCGCGCCCCCGCTTCGATGGGGAAGACACGGGCCGAGAAGCGGTTCCCCTGGTCCTGCTCGAGGAGCGCGGGATCGCGCATCTGGTGGAGGATCTCGTCGTAGACGCGGTTCGCTCTCAGTCGCTCGACGACCTCGCCCTCCATGAGGCGGCCGTTCACTTCCTTGGCGAAGCGGCTGATCGCGGCCCCCGGCGGGAGGACGCAGGTGAAGCGCCCCTCCATCCGCCTCGGGTGCGGGTTCCGGAAGACGAGCTCGAGCTCGGTGAGCGAGAGCATCCCGTGGACCGCCGCCCGGGCCGAGAGCTCCTCGAGGCGCATCTCCTGCCCGTCGGGATCGGAGAGGCGGAGCGGAGCCTCGGGCAGGGCCGGGGCCGGAGCGACCCCTCGCGCCGTTCCCCGCGGCCGGGCGGCGAGGACGATTGCGGCGAGGAGGAGGGGGGCCGCGAGGAGGAGCGAGGCTCGTCTCATCGCCGGGTGAGACTCCTCGCGGCGGCCGGGAGTTCCCGGGGAGAGCGTGACGAGCCGCACGCGCGGCGGTCCCCACGCTTGCGGAGGTGCGCGTCCGGGCGGATAGTGTCCGGTCGGAGACCCCACCATGAAGACGGCGTACGGCGTACTCGCTGCCCTTGTGTTCATCGGTTGGTCCGGGCCCTCCTCCGCGCAGGCCATCGTGGCCGGTCACGCCCAGACGAACCTCGCCGCGATCCCCGACGTGGCGATCTCGACGGCCGCCGGGCTGCGCCTCCTCGTCCGGCATGCGTCGGTCGGCGGGAACATCAGCTCCGGCCTCGACACGCTCCACTCCCAGGCGTCGAAGTACGACCGGAGCCGCTGGAGCTTCCAGAACCGTGGCAACCCGGGCTGGAAGGCGAAGGTCGACGACTTCGTCGCCCAGGCGGCGCTCCAGGCCTCCAGCTTCGACGTCCTGACGATGAAGTTCTGCTACATCGACCCGGACGCGAGCTTCACCTACTACCGCGACGCCCTTCTCGGGCTCGAGGCGACGTACCCGACGAAGGAGTTCGTCTGGTGGACGATCCCGATCGAGACGAGCGCGAACGCCGCGCGCCAGGCCTTCAACGACGAGGTGAGGGCGTACGCCCTCGCGAACGGAAAGCTCCTCTTCGACATCGCCGACGTCGAGTGCCACGACTCGTCGGGCCAGAAGCGGACCGACGCGAACGGCCGGGAGCTGATGGTCGACGCCTGGACCAGCGACGGCGGGCACCTGAACGACGCGGGCGCGACCCGCGTCGCGAGCGCCCTCTGGTGGCTGATGGCGCGGATCGGCGGGTGGAGCCCGACGGCCGGCGGCGCCCTCCGCCTCCAGACCCTGACCCCCTGCCGCATCGTCGACACCCGCAACCCGACCGGCCCGTGGGGCAGTCCGGCACTCGCGGCGGGCGGAACGCGCACGTTCCAGATCGGCGGGCAGTGCGGCGTCCCCGCCGACGCCGGGGCAGTGGCGATCAACATCTCCGTCACGAATGCCACGGCTCCGGGCAACCTCACCGTCTACCCGGGGGCGGGCGTGGCGCCCGGGACGACGACCGTCGACTTCCCCGCAGGGAAGCTCCGCTCGAACAACGCGACGATGGGACTTGTCGACGGCGCGCTGTCGGTCTACGACGGGCAGGGGAGCGGCAGGGTCGACTTCATCCTGGACGTGAGCGGCTACTTCCGCTGAGAAATCCGGAAGGCGGAATCCAGCCGGCCCGTCCGGTCCGGGTCCTCAGGCCGAGCCGAGGAGCGGCTCGTCCCAGGAGCGGATGTCGG
>CAZNSS010000854.1:0-1912 GCA_964575465.1 uncultured Holophagales bacterium
CAGGTGCGGCCCGGCACCGATGCCTTCCTCCTCGCTGCGATCCTCTCCGTCCTCGTGCGCGAGGGAAAGGAGGATCGGGTCTTCCTCGACCTGCGAACGAAGGGGTTCCCGGCGGTGCGCGCCGCGCTCCTCGAGGTGCCGGTCGCGGAGTACGCCTCGCGTGCGGGCATCTCCCCCGAGGACGTCGCGCGGGTCGCCCGGTGGATCTCGGAGGCGCGGAGCGTGGCCGTGCGCGTGGACCTGGGGTTGCAGCAGAGCCTCCACTCCACGCTCAACTCGTACCTCGAGAAGCTCCTCTTCCTCGTGCCCGGGCACTTCGGGCGCGAGGGGTGCAACGCGCTTCACACGGCGTTCCTGCCGCTCGTCGGTCACTCCGGCCCGGCAGAGCCGGAGGGGTCCGCCTGGAAGACGACGGCGACCGGCGTCGCCGAGATCGGAAAGCTCTTCCCGCCGAACGTCCTCCCCGCCGAGATCGAAAGCGAGAGGCCCGACCGAATCCGGGGCCTCGTCGTCGACAGCGCGAACCCCGCCGTCAGCGCCGCCGACACGCAGGCGTACCGGTCGGCCCTCGCGAAGCTCGAGCTCCTCGTCGTCGTGGACGTCGCCCTCACCGAGACCGCGCGCCTCGCACACTACGTCCTCCCCGCGGCTTCGCAGCTCGAGAAGCGGGAGATGACGTTCTTCAGCATGGAGTTCCCGACGCAGGCGCTCCACCTGAGGAGACCGGTCCTGCCGCCGCGACCGGGGACGCTGCCGGAGCCGGAGATCTACCGGCGACTCCTCGTGGCGCTCGGAGAGCTGCCCGCGGGCGGGTTCCCGGTTCTCCGCTCCGTCGCCCGGCTCGACCGCCGCTGGAAGAAGCTCCGGCTCTTCCCGGCCGCCCTCGCGGCACTCTTCAAGCTGCACCCGCGCTTCCGGCCCTACGCGGCGTTCGTCCTCCTCGACACGCTCGGGGAGGCGATCGGGGATGCCGCTGCCGCGGCGCCGCTCTGGGCGGCCGCGCACCTCTACGCGCGCAAGCACGGCGAGGCCGTGCGGCGAACGGGACTTCCCGGCGAGGGCGCCGGCCTGGGGGAGACGCTCTTCGCACGGCTCCTCGAGAGCCCGTCCGGCGCCCTCCTCAGCACCCACACGCACGAAGAGATGTGGGGCTTCGTCCGTACCGTCGACGGGCGCATCCACCTCGACGTGCCGGAGATGCTCGAGGCGCTCCGGCGGCTGAAGGACGAGCCCGTGGACCGGGAGGACGAGGAGTTCCCGCTCGTCCTCATCGCGGGGGAGCGTCGCTCCTGGAACGCGAACCAGATCTTCCGGGATCCCGCCTGGCGACGGTCGGACCCGGACGGCGCCCTGCACGTCCACCCGGAGGACGCGCGGAGAATCGGCCTGGCCGACGGGTCCCGCGCCATCTGCGAGTCGCCGCGCGGGTCGATCGAGGTCCGGGTGGAGCTGAACCGGGGCACCCGGGCGGGGGTGGTCACCCTTCCTCACGGGTACGGGATCGAATACCCGGACGGCTCAGGAAAGAGGCGGGTCGTGGGCCCGGTCGTGAACTGGCTGACGGACGCGGCCCACCGCGACCCGATGACCGCCACGCCCTACCACAAGCACGTGAGGGTCCGGGTCCGCGCCGCGGAGGAGCTGCGCGGCGCGCGGGGAAGTTGACTCACCTCGACGAGGCTTCTGCCGTCTCCATCGCGGCGACGAGGTCCTTCGCCCCCGATCCCCAGCGCGAGACGACTTTGAGAGCCTCCGTTAAGGGAACGTCCAGCGGGTGGACGCGTCTCCGCTCGAGGATCATGACGGCGCCGGCCAGCGGGGTGGGGATGGACGGGATGAAGACCGTGTAGCGCCCGTCCTCGAGCTCCTCGATGATGAAGGCCGGGACGAGCCCCTCGTCGGTCTGGACGAG
>CAZNSS010000855.1:0-1911 GCA_964575465.1 uncultured Holophagales bacterium
CGGCGCCGAGGGCGAGAGCGGGGCGGGGCGCCCGGGAGAAGACCATCCGCCCCGACGTCGCGAGTACGGTGAAGGCGAGACCGCGTGCCACCCGGACGGCGAGGACGACGGCGAGCGCGGCCGCCGCGAAGGCGACGAGCGCCGCCACCGGTCCCGCCGCCTCGAAGACGGGCCGGGCGGTGAGAACGGCGCCGACGCCGGCGAGGACGCCGAAGACCACCGCCACCTCCGTCGAGGCTCCCGACGGGTCGCTCCTCCCCCGGATGCGGAGCCAGGCGAACGCGGAGAGGAGGAGGACGAGGACGGCCGCGGCGAGGAGCGCGCCCGCGACGAGCCACGCGAAGAGGACGATTGCGTCCCGGGGGGAGAGCGCGGACGCGAGGGCGACGGCGACGGTCTCGACGATCGCGAGCGCCAGGGCGAGGAAGAGGGCCGCGACGACGGCTCCGCGCAGGAGCCCGAGAGTCCTCGTCCGGGCCGCGAGGGCGCCCTTGAGGACGGCCCCTTCGACGCCCCTGTCGAGATAGCCGCGGGCGCGCAGGCGCTCGCGCGCCTCCTCGAAGGTGACGGGATCACGGCTCTCCGGAGTCTCGGCGGGCGGCGCGGCCATCCCCCGGACGTTAGCAGGGCGCGCGAAACGCCGCAGCCGCCGTCGTCAGACGGTCCGGTCGCGCAGGAGGGAGGCGAAGTCGCGGAGGAGCGCCGCCCTCGGGCCGAAGGCGTCGATCGCCTCGACGGCGTGGAGCGTGAGCTCCTGCACGAGCCTTCGCGCGCCCTCCTCGCCGACGTGCCGTGCGAACGTCGGGGCCGGGGCCCTCCGGGCGTGCTTCCCCGTGCGGGCCGGGTCCTGCCGCTCGAGGAGGTCGTCGACGATCTGGAACGCGAGGCCGACGTTCTTGGCATAGGAGCGGACGGCGGCGAGCTCCTTCGGCCGCGCCCCGCCCAGGACCGCCCCGAACTCGGCCGCCGCGACGAAGAGGGCGCCCGTCTTCCGCGCGTGGATCGTCTCGAGCCGGTCGAAGGAGGCGTCCGCCTCTCCGGTCCGGAGATCGAGCGACTGCCCGGAGGCGAGCCCCCAGAGGCCGGTGGCGTCCGCGAGCCGCGAGACCAGGTCGAGCGCCGCCGCGGGCCTCACCGTGGAGAGCCCGGCGTCGGCCAGGACCCCGAACGCCCGGACGATGAGCGTCACGGCCGCGAGGATGGCGAGGTCCTCGCCGTGCACGGTGTGGAGCGCCGGCCGCCCGCGCCGCGTCGTCGCGTCGTCCATCGAAGGGAGGTCGTCGAGGGCGAGCGAGGCGGCGTGGATCATCTCCACGGCGCAGGCGGGGTCGAGGAGCCTCTCGTCCCTCGCGCCGAAAAGCTCCCCGGCGAGGAAGACGAGGCCGGGCCTCACCCTCTTTCCGGGCGAGAGGAGGGCCTCGCGCGCCGCCGGGGGAAGGGGATCGCGGACGACCTCGAGAAGGCCCGCCGAGGGGCCCCTCTCGAGCAGCTCCGGGAGCCGGGCGTCGACGGCGCTCCGGACCCGGGCGAGGGTTTCCGTGAGGGTGGGAGGCACGGTTCGGGGCTCCGTCTCC
This sequence comes from uncultured Holophagales bacterium, assembly GCA_964575465.1. Lineage (GTDB taxonomy): Bacteria > Acidobacteriota > Thermoanaerobaculia > UBA5066 > UBA5066 > UBA5066. The sequence goes on from CAZNSS010000855.1 coordinate 1,575, forward strand.
GGTCCGGACGGCACGGTCCGGAGGGCGGGAAAGTGTAGCATCGGAGCCGATGCCTCCTGCGTCGACGAAGGGGCCTTTCCGCGCGGCGGAGCGGCTTTCCGGGGCCCTCGCGCCGGCGGTCGTCCTGCTCGGGTTCGTCGCTCTCGCGCTCTCTCCCTCCCCGTCGCCTCTCCGCGCCCTCACGGCGGGCATCCTCACGGCGGCAGCCGTCGCCGCGCTCGGCCGGCTCTCGTCGGGACGGGTCGTGCGGGGGCGGGAGGCGACGCGCGACGCGCTCCACCGAGCCTCCGCCGGCGACCTGACCCTCTCTCGCGCGGCCCTCGCGCGCTCGGGCGAG
>CAZNSS010000856.1:0-1910 GCA_964575465.1 uncultured Holophagales bacterium
TGCCCGAGCTGGCCCTCGAGCCCGCCCCGGAGCCGGAACCCGTACCCGAACCCGTGTCCGAGCCCGAGCCCGAGCCGACTCCCGCTCCCGAGCCGGAGCCGGAGCCGGAGCCCGTCGCCGTCGCCCCGGAACCGCCTCCCCCGGCTCCCGAGCCCCCTCCGCCGCCTCCCGCGGCCCCCGTCTGGGCGGAGGCCTTCGCCGGGCTCTCGGTCCGGCTCGACGAGATGGCGCGCGAGCGAGCCGAAGAGTCCGCGCGGTTCGAGGCCCTGGCGCGAGAGCTCCGGGAGGCCGTCGAGGCGGTGCCCGGGAGCATGAAGCAGGCGATCGACGCCGCCTCCCCCGCTTCCGCCGTCGACGCTCTCAGGGAGGCCCTCGCGACCCTCGCCCCCGCCGCGGCCGTCGTCGCCCTGCGCGAAGCGCTCGACGCCCACACGGACGAGGTGAGGCCGAAGCTCCTCGCCCTCGTCGAGGAGACGACCCGGCAGCGCGATGCCGCCTTCCAGCGCGAGCGCGAACAGGACGACGCGGACCGCGACGCCGCCCGGCGGCACCGGGAGGAGATCCGCGGCGACGTGGAGCGGGGCGCTGCAGCCACGCGCGAAGTCGTCGAGGCCCTCGACGGCCGCGTGGCCGAGCTGAAGACCTCCGTCGACGGGCGCCTCTCCGCGATCGAAGCGGCCCTCGCGCGGCTCGAGGCCCCCGACCGGCTCGAGGACGTGCGGCGCGAGACGGCCGAGGTCAGGCGCCTCGTGGAGGCCAGGCTCGAGGAGGCCGGGGGACAGAGCCGGCGGCTGAGCGGCTTCCTGCGCCGGGCGCTCGAGGAGCTCGAGCCCCCGGAAAAGGGCTGACGCGGGCGCCTCAGCCCTTCAGCTTCGCCTCGATCTTCCCGCTCCCGTTGCCGCCGCGGCCGAGCCACGCGGCGAGACGGGCCTGGTCCTCGGGGTTCTCCCAGAGGAACTCCGCGCCCGCGTCGTAGAGGAGGTTCCGGCCCGCGCTCCCGTCCTTCGGGGCGGCCCCCGCCTGGCACCGGGTGATCCGGATCGGGACGGAGAGCTCGTACCCACCGAGGTCGGCGTGGAAGGCGTAGGTCGAGCCGGGGCGGACCGCCGCGACGGGCTGGAACCGGAGGCCGGAGTCGGAGATGTCCCCCACCTGCACCTGGATCGTCGAGCGGATGACGCCTTCGGCGCCCTCCGGCGCGCGGACTCTCGGGGAACGTCGCCTTTCCGCCGTCACGGGACCCTCCGACCGACAACGATCTTGCGAATCGTGTCGGCCGTCAAGTCAGGAAGTGCCTCCGACCCTCATTTCCAGCCACCGGCGGAGCATTGCGGCGTCCCCCTCGTCCCGCCAGAGGAACTCGGCGCCGGCCTCCCAGGCTGCATCGACCGGCGTCCCGTCGGCGGGCGCCCCGGGGCCGCAGCGGGTGATTCGGACCGGCGTCGCCAGGGAGAGGCCGCGGAGGAGCGCCGTGAACGGGAAGATGGCACCCGGGTCGAGGGACGAGCGGAGACCGAGGCGGATGCCCCCCGAGGAGATGTCGCGGACGTCCACCGCCACCGCACCCCGTACCAGGGCGTTCGACCCGTCCTCCGTGACGGCGACTCGGAGGCTTCGACGCCTCTCCAGGTCCATCCAGACCTCCACCGACTCCGTGAGCCCTGCCGGGAAAGGTGGGCCCGTCGGGTCACACGTCAAGGGTACGGGCGTCAGCTCGACAAGGTTCCGAGGAAGCGGGGATCTTCCCGCCAGCCGGGTCGGGCGACGACGTGGAGGTCGAGGAAGAACCGCTTCCCGAACGTCTTCTCGATCTCGAGCCGGGCGGCCGTCCCCGCGTCGCGGATGAGCTGCCCGCCGAGGCCGATGACGATCCGCTTGTGGTTCTCCTTGTCGACGACGAGCGTCGCCGT
>CAZNSS010000857.1:0-1910 GCA_964575465.1 uncultured Holophagales bacterium
GGGGCCGGCGGAACCGGCGCGGGTGCGGGCGGCGGCGGGGCCGGAGACGGGTGCGCGGCAACGCTGATCGAGATGGTGTGCGCGGAGGCCGGGCGCTCGGGGACCGGCATCACCTGCGAGCCCGACGCCTCGAGGCGCTTTCCCCCGCGCATCAGCCGGAGCGTCTTGAAGCGGTCCTCGTCGAGGAGACCGTTCATCGGGTATTCCTGCCGCGAGGCCAGGATCTCGACGGCGTCGAGAGGGGAGATGCCGAGCTCCTGCGCGGCGTCGCCGATCCACTTCACGGCCATGGCTGCCTCCGGTCAGGAGCGGCGTGCGCCGCCCCGTGGAAAGACCGCCGAAGCGATCTCGGGTTCCAGGAAGACGCCCGTCAGCTCGCACGGGACGCCGGCGCCCGCGGCCGCCTTCTTCAGGCCGTCCTCGACGGCGAGGAAGAGCTCGAGGGCCGCCTCGTCCGTGGCGCGCGACCCGGACGGCTGCTCGTAGACGACGACCCCTTCCTCGCGCCGGGGTTTCGGCACGCCCGGTCCGATCTTCTCCACGACGGAAGCCCACGAGCCGTAGAGGAGGAGCGCCGCGAGGTCGTGCGGGCCGGAGGGCTCCACCTCGTCGGGAAGGCCCACGGCGACGATGGCCGCCGGCTCGCCCTCCTCGAGGGCGGAGTAGACGAGGGTCGCCTTGAAGACGCCGTCCGGAGAGGGGGGCGGCGCGACGAGCGGCCCGATGCGGCCCATCAGGTCCTGCCGTTCCTTCATGAGGGCCTTCCGCGCCGCGTCGGGGATCGGCGTGCCGGTGTCCTTCAGGAACGCCTCGATCTGGAAGAAGTTGTCCATCATCCGGCCGGTGTCGGCCTGGGAGAGGAGGCGCGCCCGCTCGGTCTCGAACTCCGCCCTGAGGGTCCGGAAGTCCTCGGCGATCCGGTGCCCGTCGGCCCGGTCGTGCTCGAGGCTCGAACGGACCGCCTCGACCTTCCGCTCGTACGTCTCGCGGTCGTAGTCGTCCCGGCGGGCCTCGATCTCGAGGAGCTGCTCCTCCGTCCGGGCCACGTCCACGGCCAGCCGGCGGAGCTCCTCCTCGAGCATCCCGATCTCGTCGCGCTTGCGCTTCCCTTCCGCCCCGAGCTCCTCGATCTGGAGGTGGCGCGACTGAGCGTCCTTTCGGAGCGCCGCGAGGGCGGCGCGCCGGTCGGCGTCGATCCGGAGGAAGTCCTTCAGGAGGCCCATGTCGTCGCTCCTTCGCTTCCGGGTGGTGGGAACGGTGTCGAAGCGGAAGTCTATACCGCCGGCGCGCGCCGGCTCTTCCCCTAGACTCGCGATCGGAGGAGCGCCTCCCCATGGACGAGAAGCCCGCGACCGAGGCCGAGAAGATCGCCCGGAAGATCGAGAAGGTCGGTGTCGCCTCCGCGCGCCGGCACGTCTTCCTCTGCGCCGACCGGGAGAACCCGAAGTGCGCGGACACCGACCGGGCCCTCGCGGCCTGGAACCACCTCAAGGACGGGCTGAAGGAGCGGGGCCTCTCGGAGGAAGGCGGCGTCCTCCGGACGCGCGTCGGCTGCCTGAGGGTCTGCGAGGGGGGGCCGATCGCCGTCGTCTATCCCGAAGGGGTCTGGTACCGCGCCTGCGACCCGCCCGTCCTCGACCGGATCATCGACGAGCACCTCGTCGGCGGCCGACCCGTCGAGGAGTACGTGATCGCGCGCCACCGGCTCCCCGAGGACGACTGACGAGAGGGCGCGCCCGGCGCTCAGGCGGGTGAATGGACGGCAACGGGGCCGCCGGAGGGCCCGTCGAGCGCCCGCGCCTCCACGACGAGGAGCTCGGCGAGGCGGGACGCCGTCGCCTCCTTCCCGGCGTGCCGCTCGGCCAGGCCGAGGTAGGCCGGGCCGTGCCGCTCCTCGGCGACGGCCAGCT
>CAZNSS010000858.1:0-1909 GCA_964575465.1 uncultured Holophagales bacterium
CGCCTCGTCGAACCGCCCCGAGACGATGAGAGAGCCGCAGTACGAGAGGAGAGCCCGCTCCTCGAACCGGAACGTGTCGATCGACCCTAGCGCCTCCGCTGGAACCTTCGCCCCGGCAAGGCCCAGGAGCGCCTCGACCTTGTCGGCGAGCGCCACGTAGCCCTCGGCGTGCCGCTCCCGGAGGAGCTGCGCCATCCCCCGAACGGCCTCCTCATCCGCCTTCGACGGCGGAACCGGAACCGCCTGGAGAGACGCCGGCGGCTCGCACCGAAGGTCCAGCCGGAACTCCCCGGCCAGAACGTAGCGGGCGACGATGGCCCTCAGTTTCGCTGGGTCCGCGTCGGCGGCGACCTCGAGCCCGAGGCGGGCCTTCACGAGCTTCGCGAGCTCCGGCACGGCCCCCTTCTCGACGATCTCGGCGTCCCGCGCGTCGCTCATGAGACACGAAGCCAGGATGGCCTCGCTCCCCAGCGTCCCGTGGAAGACGACCTTAAGTAGCGACGGCGGCTCCGCCCCGCTCTCCGATGCGGCCCGGGCCAGCTCCTCGTACGTCACCTTCTCCGGCGCGAGGAGGTCGTCGATCATCCCGTCCGTGTACTTCTGGCGGAGGACGTTCCGGGCCATGCGCTTGAGCTGCGGCTCGTAGGCCTCCCCGGCTGCTTCGAGTTCCATCAGGAGCGACCCCTTCCGGTCCCTCTCGACGCCCGGGACGTAGACGAGGAGCAGCCCCGGCGCATCCACCGACACGAGCGGCTCGACCGCCACCCGGACCGCGAGGAACGAGCCATCGAACTCTGCGAGCGTCGCCGCCTGCCCGGCCAGCGAGAGGGAAGACGATCCCGGCATCGAGCCCGGCCCGCCCCGGGCCTCGCCGATGAACATCTCGAACTCCCGCCTCGGGTCGTACCAGACGACGATCCGCCGGGCCTTGAGCCGATCAGCCACCTGTCGGGCGACGTAGTCGTGCAGGGGATGCGTCATCACCGGACCTGTCCGACCAGCGTCTGGATACCTCTGCAGAAAACCTGGAAGCTCTTCGAGTGGTTTCGTTCCGGGTCGAGCAGCTTGCCCATCTTTCGAGCTCCAGCACGCTTCTGGTACTCGGGGAGGAACTTCCGGAGGGACTCTACGGGGCGCACGAGTTGGTCGGGATCCCGATAGGCCGCCTTTGTCGCCTGGGCAGCGAGCTGCGGTCGTTCGAAAGCCTTCGACACCGCAGGCCAGTCACCGACCACCCAGGCCTCAAGTTCCTTGCACGCCACGCGTACGAGAACCGGCTCTCGGCCACTCTGCGCCACCAGCTTCGCCAGGCCCGCCTTCACCACATGGCAGTCCGCAGCGTCCTGATCGCGAAGCACGACGAACGATGCATCCGACCTCTGCCATCCACGGATCTTTCGAACGAGCTGCCCCTCCAGGTCCTGCTTGCCCTCGAATACCAGGTAGAAGACTCCGACGTCCGCGGGGAGCAGCCTCGGCAGCAGCCCCTCGAGGAGGTCCCTGGCCGACGGTTCCTCGAGGAGGAACACCAGGTGCTTCACTTCGGGTCGGCTCCTTCGAAGAGTCCCTGTTTCCAGAGGTACCCGAGCTTGTCGCCATCCGCCATGTAGGCCGCCACCTGCGGCTCCTCTTTCGCTCGTTTGATCTCCGTGTAGCCGCCCTTCTTGACCAGCCAGAAAGCCTCGTCGAGCTCGACGGCGTTGAGGAAGTCGGGGGAGTGCGTCGAGACGAATACCTGGCCTCCGCGCGCCGCGTAGCTTCGGAACTCCTCCGCAAGCTCGCTGAGCAGGGCCGGGTAGAGCTGGTTCTCCGGCTCTTCCACGCAGAGCAACGGGTGCGGGTTCGGGTCGAGGAGAAGGACGAGGTACGCGAGCATCTTGATGGTGCCGTCCGAGACGTATCGAGCCAG
>CAZNSS010000859.1:0-1905 GCA_964575465.1 uncultured Holophagales bacterium
CTCCGCCAGGCCGTCGAGACGATCCGGAACCGCGTCGACGCCCTCGGCGTCGCCGAGCCGTCGATCCAGCCGCAGGGGAAGGACCGGATCGTCATCCAGCTCCCCGGCGTCGACGACCCGGCCCGCGTCAAGGACATCATCGGGACGACGGGCCTCCTCGAGCTGAAGCTCGTCGACGTGAAGGGCGGCCCGTACTCCTCGCCCGACGCCGCCACGGCGGCGTACGGCGGCGCGATCCCCGCCGAGCTCGAGCTCGTCGAGGGGACGTCCGAGGACTCCACGGCCCGCACGCGGACGACGGTCTACTACGTCCTCCAGCGCGCCGCGGCCGTCACCGGCCGCGACCTGAAGAACGCCCGGGTCGGGCAGGACCGCTTCAACCAGCCGGCCGTCGAGTTCTTCCTCAACGCGCAGGGCGCCGAGAAGTTCGGCCGCGTCACCGGGGACAACGTCGGGCGCCAGCTCGCGATCGTCCTCGACAAGCGGGTCCAGTCGGCCCCGAACATCAAGAGCCAGATCAAGGACAACGGGATCATCGAGGGGAACTTCACGGCCGAGCGGGCCGACGGCCTCGCCCTCGTCCTCCGGTCGGGCGCCCTCCCGGCGCAGCTCGTCACCCTCGAGGAGCGGACGGTCGGTCCGTCGCTCGGCCTCGACTCGATCAAGCAGGGCGTCCTCGCCTCGGTCGTCGGGATGCTCCTCGTCTTCGTCGCCGTGGCCGTCTACTACCGGCTCGCCGGCGTGAACGCGATCCTCGCGCTCGTCCTGAACTCGATCCTCCTCCTCGGCGCGATGGCCTGGATCAACGCCACGCTGACGCTCCCCGGCATCGCGGGCTTCATCCTGACGATCGGCATGGCCGTCGACTCGAACGTCCTCGTCTTCGAGCGGATCCGCGAGGAGATGGAAGGCGGCAAGGCTCCGAAGGCCGCCATCGACCTCGGGTTCAAGCGGGCCTTCGGGACCATCATCGACACCCACGTCACGACCATCTCGGCGGCGGCCTTCCTCTTCCAGTTCGGCACCGGGCCCGTCAAGGGCTTCGCGGTGACGCTGGTCCTCGGCCTCGCAGCCTCCGTCTTCACCGCAGTCTTCGTCTCGCACCTCCTCTTCGACCTCGTCTACGGGTCGAAGGAGCAGGTGGAGACCCTCTCGATCTGAGGCGCGCCGTGCGGCTATTCCGAAGCACCAACATCGACTTCCACGGCCTCACGAAGGCCTGCGTCACCGGGTCGCTCGCGCTGATCGCGATCTCGACCGTGCTCCTCCTCTCCCGCGGGCTGAACTGGGGCGTCGACTTCACCGGCGGCACGCAGGTCATCTACGCGTTCTCCAGCAAGCCCGACGAGGCTCAGATCCGGAAGATCGTGGAGGGCGCGAAGGTCCCGATCGCCTCCGTCCAGCGGTACGACAAGGCGGAGAAGAACCAGGTCCTCCTCCGCGTCCCGATGGAGAAGAAGGAAGGGCGCGACGTCTCCGCCGAGGTCTCGAAGGCGCTCACGACGTCGCTCTACCCGAAGGGGCTCGAGCCGGGCGTCTTCGACCTGAACCTGAACGGCGCGGCGTACCTCTCGGCGAAGCTCCAGCAGGCCGACCCGGAGAACATGGCCGGCCGGATGGGCGCCGACCCGAAGGTGGAGTACGAGCGGATCGCCGAGACGATCGTCGCCGCCCGCTCCGCGAGGGGCCTCTTCCCGTCGGTCGACGCGGCGGCCGCGACCCCCGGGATCTCGCCCGCCGTGAGCTCCTGGCTGAAGTCGTCCACGGTCACGGGCCCGTTCACCCTCATTTCCACGGAGAGCGTCGGCCCGCAGGTCGGCAAGGACCTCCGGCAGAAGGGGCTCTGGGCGGTGGTCTTCTCCTGGGCGGCGATGCTCGCCTACATCTGGTTCCGCTTCCGGTCGG
>CAZNSS010000860.1:0-1898 GCA_964575465.1 uncultured Holophagales bacterium
TGGCGATCCGGATCGCCTCGACGGGGGAGAAGCCCGCCTCCACGAGGAGCTCGACCTCGCGCTGGTCGCCGAAGCCCGGCAGGGTCCCGCCGTTGCCCGTCGGGTCGCATCCCGCGACGAGGAGCCCGCCCGCGGCCGCGAACGCGCGCTCCAGGGCCATCGCCCGCTTGAAGTCCGCGAGCGGGACCTCAGGGCTGGTCGTGGCCCGGCGCGCGCGGTTCAGGAGGAACGACTCGCGAGCCTGCGGGCTGAGGGCGTCGAGGACCTCCGGTCGGAGGGGCGGGCGGTTCGGGACGGAGTGCTCGAAGACGGGAAGCGTCGAGGTGATGGCCACGTGCCGGGCCACCAGCTTCGCGATGAGCTGCCGGGCCGCCTCGGACTCGGGCTCCATAGACTTCAGCGTGGGCCGGCCCTGTTCCTTCGAGCAGGCGTCCGGCTTCTTGTCCGGGTCGAGCTGCGTGTTGACGAAGAAGCCGTGCTCGAGGTCGTCGATGCCGAGGTCGGCCGCTTCCGGGTAGGTGACGGAGCAGAGGTGGCCGGTCACCTTGAGGCCGCGCGCGTGCGCCGCCCTGATCGCGGCCTCGAGCTCGCCACGCGTGATGTTCGTGTAGGCCTTGAAGGACGTCGCCCCGAGGTCCGCCCAGTAGTCGACGAAACGCCGCGCCTCTTCGGGGCCGGAGAGGTTGTGCATCTGGATGAACGGCGAGCCGGCGCCCTCGAGGTACGGGCCCGTCACCTCCACGCGCGGCCCCGCCATGCGCCCCTCGTCGATCGCCTTCCTGACGTTGAGGTCGGCGAAGGGCTCCACGCTCCCCGCGGTGCGGATGGTGGTGACGCCGGCTGCCAGGTAGAGGCGCGGGGCCGAGAACGTCATCTGGGGCACGAGGACCGGCGACTCGGCCGTGCCGTCGGCGCGCAGGTTCGGCCGCGCGATGTGGTAGAGGTGGTCGTGCATCCCGACGAGGCCCGGGAGGACCGTGTGGCCACGCAGATCGAGGACGCGCTGGCCCGGGTTCTCGGCGACGTCGGCGCCGGGCCCGATCGAGAGGATGTGGCCGTCCTCGAGGACGACGTTCCTGTCCTCGACCGCAGGGTTCCCTTTCCCGTCGATCACGCGGACGTGAGCGAGGACGATCCGCGGCGCGTCGACCGCGACGAAGCGCTTGACGTCGTCGGAGAGCGGGACCGGCTTCTGCGCGAGCGCCGCGGTGGCGAGACCGGCGCAGAGGACGGCGGCGATTGACAGACGTGCTCCGTGCATCGGTTCTCCTCGAGTCACTCACGATAGCAAGGACCGGATCGCCCCTGTCGCGACCCGGGCGAACCGCGACGCGCAGATCGACCGTGCAGGGAGCATCGTGACGGCCTCGCGCCCTCTGCGCGGCAGGGTCTCGACCGGCTTCCGCAGCGCCTCGTCGACGGCGGCCGTCCTGGTGCACGCGCACGGGGCGCGCCGCCAGCCCTCGCCCTCCGGCTCAGTGCAGCGTGCGCTTCAGTCGGGACGTGTCGTAGCCCTGGGCCTTCAGTCGCGCGAGGATCCCCTCCCAGGTCGCCTCGGGCATCGTCGGGGCCCTGCCCAGGATCCACAGGTAGTCCCGGGCCGGGTGGCCGACGACAGCGTAGTCGTAGTCGGCGCCGAGGTCGACGATCCAGTAGTCGCCCCAGAACGGGCGGAAGAAGCTCACCTCGAGCTTCGCGTTCGTGGAGCGGTCCACGACCCTGGCGCGACCGCGCGCGGACTTCTCCGGTCCGTCGAGCGCGTCCTTGCGGCAGCGGTTCAGGACGTCGATGTCGCCGTCGCCCCGGATCGTGTAGGTCGCCGTCGTGGCGACGCAGCCCCGCTGGAAGCTCTGCGGGAAGCTGGCGATCTCGTACCAGGTCCCGACGTATCGCGCGAG
>CAZNSS010000861.1:0-1891 GCA_964575465.1 uncultured Holophagales bacterium
GTGAAGCCGGAGTCGGGCCCGCCGGAGACCCAGACGAGGCCGGTCACGACGGCGAGGTCGCCGAGCAGCTGGATGACCGCGTTGACGCCGGCGTCGAGGTTGCGGAGCGTCGCGAAGGCGAGGATGGACGTCGAGTACGCGGCGGCCGCGAGGTAGTAGATCGGGCTGAGCGGCAGCCAGATGCTGAACGTGAGCTGGATGAGGAGCGCCGAGACGAGGAGCGTCGAGACGACGACGACCCGCGTCGTCAGGAGGCCCCGGAGGACTTCCGGCGCCGGGCGCGGGAGGACGCGCGCGGACTCGTTCACGCGGGACGATTGTAGCGGTCGGGGCCGGTCCCCGAACGCACGACGGGCGCCCCGTCGGGCGCCCGTCGCGTTCCGGTCGGGCGGAGGGGCTTTCAGCCGATCTTCGAGATGAGGTCGAACATCGGCATGTACATCGCGACGACGATCGTCCCGATGATCGTGCCGAGCATGGCGATCATGATCGGCTCCATCAGCTTCATCAGGCCTTCGACCGCGTTGTCGACCTCTTCCTCGTAGAACTCGGCGATCTTCGAGAGCATCGCGTCGAGGGCGCCCGTCTGCTCGCCGACGCCGATCATCTGCACGACCATCGGAGGGAAGACCTTCGTCTCGGCGAGCGGCTCGGCGATCGTCCGGCCGGTCTCGACCGACTTCCGCACGAGCATGATCGCGTCCTCGAGGATCGCGTTGCCCGACGTCTTCGCGGTGATCTCGAGGCCGTCGAGGATCGGGACGCCGGAGGAGGTCAGCGTCGCGAAGGTGCGGCAGAACCGGGCCACGGCGATCTTCTTGAGGATGTCGCCCAGGACGGGCATCTTGAGGAGGAGCCCGTCGATGACCCGGCGCCCCTTGTAGGTCTTGTAGTAGCGCTGGAGGAGGAAGATGACGGCCGCGATGGCGGCGACGATGAAGACGATGTAGTTGGCGAGGAAGTTGGACGCCGCGATGACCAGCCGGGTCGGGAGCGGGAGCTGGGCGCCGAGGCCCGCGAAGAGGGCGGCGAACGTCGGGATGACCTTCCAGAGGATGATCGCCACGACGAGGGCGGCCACGGTCAGGACCGAGACGGGGTAGATGAGCGCGGTCTTGACCTGGCCCTTCAGCTTGACCGCCTTCTCGATGTAGGTCGAGAGCCGGCGCAGGATGGTGTCGAGGATGCCGCCCGCCTCGCCCGCCGCGATCATGTTGACGAACAGGTCGTCGAAGGCCCGGGGGTGCTTGCGCAGGGCGTCGGCGAGCGACGAGCCCGACTCCACGTCCTGCCGGACGGCGAGGATGATCCGCTGGAACGCCTTGTCGTCCTGCTGCGTCCCGAGGATCTCGAGGCACTGCACGAGCGGGAGGCCCGCGTCGATCATGACCGAGAACTGCCGCGTGAAGATGGCGAGCCGCTTGGCCGACACCTTCCCCGCGCCGAACTTCGGAACGGCGAACTCCTTGCCGCGCTCCTTGACGGAGGCGACCTCGATCTGCCGCCGACGAAGGTCGGCGATGGCGAGGTCCTTGGAGTCTGCCGACAGGACCCCGCCGGTCATGACTCCCTGGCGGGTCTTCCCCTTCCAGACGAACTGGGCCATCTCTATCCCTCCGGGTGGGCCTCAGGGCCGCCGGGCGGCGGCGCCCGCCGTCGGCGGCGCCGGCGCCTGCTGCCCCACGACGCCCGCGCCGCGGGCGATCATCTCGGAGAGCTCGTCCGGCAACGACGACGTCGTCATGGCGAGCTCCTGGGTGATCACGCGGCGGTGGACGAGCGTGGCGAGCGCCTGGTTGAACGTCTGCATCCCGTACTTGTTCTGTCCGGTCTGCATCATCGAGTAGATCTGGTGGAGCTTGTCCTCGCGGATCAGGTTCCGGATCGCGGG
>CAZNSS010000862.1:0-1891 GCA_964575465.1 uncultured Holophagales bacterium
GACGATCGGCGTCGCGGTCGAGAACGCCCGCCTCTACTCGCAGATCGAGCAGCAGCGCCGGACGCTCGAGGAGCGCGTGAGGGAGCGGACGGCCGACCTCGAGCGCGCGACCGGCGCGGCCGAGGCGGCGAGCCGCGCCAAGAGCGCGTTCCTCGCCAACATGAGCCACGAGCTGCGGACGCCGCTCAACGCGATCATCGGCTACAGCGAGATGCTCCTCGAGGACGGCGCCTCGGCGCCGGGCGACGAGGTGGCGACCGACCTCGGAAAGATCCAGGCGGCGGGACGCTACCTCCTGGGGCTGATCAACGACGTCCTCGACCTCTCGAAGGTCGAGGCGGGGAAGACCGAGCTGAACGTCGAGCGGTTCTCCGTTTCCGCCCTCGCGCACGAGGTCGCGGAGGACGTGAGGCAGCTCGTCGAGAGGAACGGCAACCGGCTCGTCGTCGACGTGGAAGGAGACGTCGTGCTCGAGGCCGACCCCCGGAAGCTGCGGCAGGTCCTGCTGAACCTCCTCGGGAACTCGGCCAAGTTCACGGAGCGGGGAGCGGTCGAGCTCCGGGTCCGGCCCGACGGCGACGAGGTCGTCGTCTCGGTCCGCGACACCGGCATCGGCATCTCGGCCGACCAGATGGGGCGGCTCTTCACCCCGTTCTGGCAGGGCGGCGCCGGCTCGGCGCGCAACTACGGGGGAACCGGCCTCGGCCTCGCCATCAGCCGGCACTACGCCCGGCTCATGGGGGGCGACGTCACGGCCGAGAGCGAGCCGGGGAAGGGCTCGACCTTCACCGTGCGCCTCCCGGTCCCCTCCGCCGGGCGTCCCGCCGCATAGGCCGCGATCCTCCGGGTGGAGATCGAGATGTCGGCCGAGCGGGACTTCGTCATCGTCGGCTCGGGCTTCGGCAGAAGCGTCGGCGTCGGGGGCGGCTCGCTCGTCCACGCAAACACCCTCCCGATCCCGAAGACGCAGTTCTTCGAGGCGCCGTCGTGGGCGCGGCTCGCGACGTGGGAAGGAGATCTCGGCGGGCTTCCCGGAGATCTCGGCGCGGATCGGCAACTTCGTGAGGACGAACTCGGAGGTCCTCGTCGCCGTCGTTACACCGAAGGACCAGGTCCTCTCGCAGGGGGGGCGCCATCGGGTCGATCCTTCACAACGACGAGCATCGACCACCGCCACCGCGTCTTCGGCGACGAGGGGCCGTGGGTCGTCGACGGCTCGGCGATGTCCGCGAACCCTGGAGTCAACCGGTCTCTCACGATCACGGCGCTCGCCGAGCGCGCGATGAAGTTCGTCCCGCCGAAGGAGTCCGGGAGCGCCTGAGCCGCGGCGATCGGTTGCGGAAAGTCCGGACGGTATCCTCCGCGAGCCCCATGACCTCGCCTGCGCCCATCGCCGTCCTGTCGTTCGTCACGACGCTCCACCTCGCGGCCTTCCTGCTGCTGGCGCACCGGCGCGCCGGCCCGGGTCGCCGGGCTCTCCTCGTTCCGTCCGTCGCGTTCGCCGTCCTCGCCTGGGTCCTCCCTTCGCCGGCCTGGCTTCTCGCCGGGCTCGCGGCGCAGGTCGCGTGGGTCCTCGCGTGCGAGAGGCTGATCGCCGGAGGGAGACCGGCGGTCGCGTCCGCGGCGGCCCCCGCCCCGGTCGCGCGTCCGTCGGGCTCGAATGCCGCGAAGAGCCCGGCAGCCGCGCCCGGCTTCATCCCGGTGAAGGTCCTCTCGGTCGTCGACGAGACGCCCGAGATCCGGACGTTCCGCATGGAGAGGCCGAAGGGCTTCGCGTTCCGCCCCGGGCAGTTCCTGATGGTCCGCGTCGCGGCGGGCGGCAAGGACGAGGTCCGGTGCTACTCGATCAGCTCCGCGCCCGAGGCCGCGGGCTACCTCGAGATCTCGGTGC
>CAZNSS010000863.1:0-1889 GCA_964575465.1 uncultured Holophagales bacterium
GCGAGGCCGAGCGCGGCGAGGACGACGAGCGCCTGGACAAGGGTGACGAGCGGCCGGCTCGCGAGGAGGACCCGGACGTGCGGCGCGGCGTCGGCCGCGAGCATCTCCCGGCTCCACCAGGTGCTCCGCGCCCCGCGCGGCAGCTCGACCTTCGCCGGGAGCCCCTCGTACGCCGTCCCCGCCGAGACGACGTTCGCGGGTTGCGCCTCGGGGGACGAAGGGGCGTCGGCGAGCGGCACGGCCTTGGCGGCCGGTCTCGGCGACGTCGAGGACTGTTCGTAGAACGCGGACCGCCCGGCGGGGGCCTGCGGGGCGGACGTCCGGAGCAGCCCGGAGGGGACGAGGACCGCGAGGACGAGGACGGACGCGAAGGCCCCGAGCGCGCCGAGAGCGAAGAGCGTGCGGAGGCGCGGCTTCCTCTCGCGGACGAGCGCCGCGAGCCACAGGACGGAGAGGGCGATGGCCGCCCCGAGGACGAAGAAGGCTGCGGCGCCGGAGGCGAAGGTCGAGAGCGCGAGAACCCCGGCGAGGAGGACGGCTCCCGTCGGCTCGAGCTTCAGCTGGCGGAGAAGGGTGAAGAGCCAGCCGGCGAGGAGGAGGAACGCGACGAACGACCCCGTCTCGGGAAGGGCGAAGCGGCTCTCGCCGCCGAAGCGCTCGTAGAGCGGGACCCAGGCGTCGGGGTAGCGAAGCTCGACGGCATAGCGGGTCGACGGGACGGGGAGGTGGGGGACGGCGAGGCTTCCCGAGGCGAGCCCGAGCGCGCGGGAGATCGGCTGGCGGCTCTGGAGGAGGAGCGCCTGCGGGCCGGAGGCGAGCGGGAGCCAGAGGTCGCCCTTCGCGTTCTTCGTCAGGAAGACCGCCTCCTCGCCGAAGGCCGCGTAGGTCGGCTCGGGCGAGGGGGGGAGGGCGAGGTCCGAGGCCCCCTGGTTGTCGATCTCGAAGAGGCTCTGCCCGAGGACGGGGCCGTCGGCCGGGACGAAGAGGGTCTGCGTCGTCGACCTGACGGCGTAGCTCGTCGCACGGAGCGCCTCCAGGCGGGTCGTGCTCCAGGCGAAGGCGTCCCCCTTTCCGAGGAGGAACGCCTGCCCGCCCCGGTACTCGCGCGGGAGCCCCGTCTCCTGCGGGCTGACGCGGCGGGCGCCGGTCCGCGCCTCGGCCTTCAGGAGAGGGTGGCTCTCCAGGAGGAGGTACGACAGCGCCGCCGCCACCGGGGCGCGGAACTCCGTGCCTCCGAGCGTGCCGGTCAGGACGATCGTCCCGTCGCCGGGAGGGAGGTCGAAGCGGGTCCGCCCCTCCTTCACGTCGTACGGCCCGGGGGCGACGACCTCCTGGACCCGCTCGCCGCTCGCGAGGACGACGTCGAACGGGGCGCGCCCGCGGTTCGGGTTCCGCACCTCGATCGTCCAGCGGAAGCGGGTCTCGTCGGGGAGGAGCGTGATCCGGTAGCGGCCGGTGGCGGTCGGGGCGAGCGCCTCGCCCGCGGACGCGATCCGCCGGACGACGGTGAAGGGGCGCGTCCCGTCGCCGGTGTCCGGACCGGGGAGGAACTCGCCGTCTGTGACGTCCCCCTCGGGGAAGAGGACCGCCTTTCCGGCGACGAAGGAGAGGCGGTCGCCCGAGGAGGGGACGAGCCGGCAGCGGACCTCGAAGCGCGGGCCGAGAGGCGTCAGCGTGTAGGCCGCCCCGTCGCCCCGGGAGACGAGGGCGGTCCCGTCGCACCCGGCGAGCGCGGCCCCCTCCACCGATTCCAGGACGACGGCGACGGGAAGGGTCCCCGACGACCGCCCCGAGAGGGCGAGGGCGAGCGACCGCGAGGCGAAGCTCCCGGTGACCTTCAGCGTGTCGACGACCGTCAGGCTCGACGTCTCGCGCAGCTTCCGGAGCTG
>CAZNSS010000864.1:0-1887 GCA_964575465.1 uncultured Holophagales bacterium
TTCCTGGGCGTCGCGGCCTCGTCGCTCCTCCTCGCGCACGGCGGGGAGCCGGCGCTCGGCCTCCTCGGCATCCTCCTCGCCTTCGCGTTCGCCCTCTCCGGCTTTCGCGGAGAGAGGCTCCGCCCCCTCGGAGCGCTCGCGGGAGGCGGCCTCGTCGCCGCGCTCGCCTCGGCCCCGTACCTCCTCGAGGTCCTCCGCGCGACGGAGGCCTCCTCCCGGCGCCTGCGCGGCTTCTCCTGGGCCGAGTTCGCGGCGGTCGGGTTCCACCCGCTGCGGCTCCTCGAGACCCCGTTCCCGTTCCTCTTCGGCGACCCGGCGCGCACCCTTTCGGGCGCGTTCTGGGGCTTCGCCGCCTCGCAGGGAAACCCGCCCTACCTCGCGTCGCTCTCGTTCGGCGTCCTGCCGCTCGCCCTCGCCGCGGTCTTCGCCCTCTGCCCCAGGCGTCGGGAGGGGCGTTTCTGGCTCGGCGCCGCCGCCCTCGCGTTCGCCGTCGCCTTCCTCCCGTGGGTGCCCGGCGCGCGAGCCGTCTACGAGGCGCTCCCGTTCCTCCACGCCGTCCGCTACCCCGTCAAGGCGATCCTCGTCGCGACGATCGCCGTCGCCGTCCTCGCCTCCCTTGCCGTCGACAGGCTCCTCGTCGAGGGGGCGCTCCCCCGCTGGCGCTCCCGCGCCGGCGCCGCCCTCCTCGTCCTCGCGGGGCTCCTCGCCGCCGCCGCCGTCCTCTCACGGGCCCGCCCGGAGGTCCCGCAGCGTCTTCTCCTGTCGCTCTGGAATACCTCCTGGGCCTCCGACCCGGCGGTCGTCCTCGCCCCCGTCCTCGCGCGTCTCCCGCGGCAGGCGGCCTCCGCCGCCGCCCTCCTCCTCGTCGCCGGCCTCCTCCTCGCGCGGGGTCTCGGAGAGCTGCGGGGCCGGGCGCTCCTCCTCGTCGCGCTCGCGGCCGAGGGGCTCACTCACGCCCGCTTCCACCTCCCGCGCGCCCCGTCCGAGTGGTACGACCGCCCCTCGCCGCTGGCCGCCGCGGCAGCCCGGATCCCGGGCCGCGTCTTCGAGCGGACGGGCAAGGACGTGGACGCCGTCCGGCGAGGGCTCGCCGGGCCCGTGCCGGCCGACGAGCGCTACGCGCTCCCCCTCGCGCAGGTCTCGCAGGGCTGGTCGCTCGTCGGCGCCCCGCTCGGGCTTCGCTACGCCTGGGATCCCGACCCCGACGGGAGCTACACCCTCCTCGACCGCTTCGCACGGAACGTCGTCACCTCTCACGAGTGGCCGGCCCGGCTGAAGTGGCTCCGGGCGGCGGGTGTCGGGAGCGTCATCGCGGGCGACGTCCCGCCCGGCCTGCCGGGGCTCGTGCCGGTCTTCACGGAGGGACGCTTCGGCCCTCCGGCGACCCTCTTCCGGCTCGCCGACCCGCTCGCGGGAACGAGGCGGCTCTCGCGCGTGCGCGGCTCCGCCGACGTCACGGAGGCCGTCGCGGTCTTCGACGCGGCCTCCTTCGACCCCGCGACGGACGCCGTCGCGCACAGTCCGACCAGGAGCACGGCGAGGAGGGCCCGGCGCATCGGGGCGATGCTACTCGGTACGCCATGGGCGGCACCGGGCCGGAACGAACCCCGTCGCCTCGCGTGCGCGCGGGCGGGCCAAGGTGGCAGGGGGCGCGGGGGAGGGGGAGCAGGCCGTCCGCCGAGCCGCCGTGGCCGCTTTCGCGGCGCCCTGCGGCTACTTCTCGCCGTGCTCGACCTCGCCCTCGAGCGGGAGGCCCAGCGACCGACGCACGAACTGCGAGATCGTGTGGGCCGGCGTGCCGGGCTCGCGTCGCCCCGGGGCCTCTTCGGCCCAAACGAGCGCCTGCTCCCACCAGCCCGCCTGCGCTGCGAGGTGCGCCAACGCCAC
>CAZNSS010000865.1:0-1886 GCA_964575465.1 uncultured Holophagales bacterium
ATCGTCGTCACCCCTGCCGAGAGCGAACCCGCGACAAGGAGCGCGACGAGAAGTGCGAGGAGTCGCTTCATGTTGCCCCCGGAGGGAAGCCCGGGGGAGCGAACTCCCCCGGGCGGTTGAGGGTCTAGGTGAGAACGCCGGGGATGCGCGTGATGGCGTTGCCCGAGACGAGGAACTCGGTCTGGTACGTCTCGGCCGAGAGCCAGAGGCCGCGCACCGAGAGGTGCGAGTCGCGCCAGCGGTAGCCGGCGTACCGGGCACCGAACTCCGAGAAGACGGCCTGCCCGACGGCGGTGAACGAGTCGAGGTCGTAGTTCGGGTCGATCGTCAGGAGGTAGACCGTGTCGGTCGACCAGACCCGCGCGACCGTCTGCGAGAAGTCCGCCTTCGGGTTGCCCGAGTTGTGCAGCGCGCCGGGGATGATGACCTTCAGGCCGAAGAGAACCGGCGGGAGGTCGCCGTTGATGAGGAGGCTCGCGTCCGTGTACTTGCGGAGGTCACGGATCGTCGAGTCGCGCTTCATCGCCCGCGCCACGTCGGCGGGGATGACGATGTGCGTCGCCTCGCCGTGGGCCGTGAGGACGTGCGCGTCGCGCGCCGTGTCGATGTTCTTCTCGATGACGATCGTCCCGGACGTCGCGTCCCACTTCACGGACGGAGTCGTGATGGCCGCACCGCTCGCGTCGAGCAGGGTCTTCAGCCGCTTCTCGGCTCCGAGCGCGAGCTTGTGCCCGAGCTTCATCGCGCGCCGCTGCTCCATCGCCGGGTTGAGCGAGAGGATGTCGTCGGAGAGGAAGTCGTCGAGCGCGTACCGCAGGCAGGCCTTCGACGTGTAGGCGGGCGGCTGCTGCCGCACGCGGTTCGGCCGGACGCCAGCCTTCGCGAGCGTCTCGGTCTCGTCGTTGAGCTCGTCGTTCCCGTACGTAGCGAACTTGAAGTCCTTCTTCAGCACGGGGACGGGCGGGGCGATCTCGTCGGCGGCAAAGCCGGGGCCGGTCGCGGCCTCGACTGCCCATTCGGTGACGTACGGATCGGGGGAGAGATCGGCGGGGCGGAGGAAGTCACTCATCGTCTTTCCTCCTTACCGAACGATGACCCAACCGACGGTAGAGGTGTCGGTGTTGACGGCGCAGTCGATGACGAACGAGGTGTCGGGGGTGATGGTGCCGACGGTCAGGTGACCGACCGTCCCGCCCGTGACCTGGCGGGTGAGCATGATGATGTCGGCCGCGAGAACGTCGGCCGTCGTGACGGTGACGGTGCCCGCGACGAGGACGGCCTTCCCGCGCGCGACGACGCGCCCGAGGTACGGCTGGCAGAGTTCGACCGAGCCGACCTCACCGTCCGCCCCGCCCTTGATCGCCTTGCCACAGACGTAGGTGCCTGCCGTCTGCTTGACGAACTTCCCGGCCGAGTTCGGAGTGACGAAGTCGTCCGCGGCGACCGTGCCCCCGAACGCTGCCGGGACGATGCCGGTGCGGATGATGCCGGTCTGCTCGCCCGAGGCGAGGGCCGTCATGATGACGCCGTCGATCGCCTCGCCCGCGCCGGCCTGGACGATCTTCGACGTGTCGGAGGCGTAGAGCTTGACGCCCGTGAAGGCGACCGCCATCGCGGCGTTCGCGGTGGCGTTGAGGGCGATGCCCTCCTGGCAGTCGAGGCCGCGTGCCATCACGCCACCGCCTTTCCGGTCAGCGTGGCGAGGGCCGCGCTGAAGCTGTCGGCCTTGCCCGCAGCGACGAGCGCCTTGGCCTCAGCCGCGAGGCGCTTGCGCGTCTCGGGGTTCTCGGGATCGTTCGCGTGGAACGAGATGACCCGTCCGCCGGGACCGGCCGCGTCGACGACCGACCCGCCCTCGGGCCCGGCGACCTTGAGGGCCGCGACGA
>CAZNSS010000866.1:0-1885 GCA_964575465.1 uncultured Holophagales bacterium
GAACGCCTTCGCCGAGAAGGGGCTCGGCGACGTCGTCGGCTCCTGGATCGGCCGCGGGCAGAACCTCCCCGTCTCGGGCGACCAGCTCGCCGAGGTCCTCGGGCCCGGCGCGCTCCGGCATCTCGCCGGGACGACGGGTGCCTCGCACGCCGACGTGACCGACGCCCTCTCGCAGCTCCTGCCCCACGTCGTCGACAGGCTGACGCCGGACGGGACGGTCCCGGAACAGGGAATCGGCGCCGGCGCCGACGATCTCCTGAAGCAGCTCGGGCTCGCTCCCGGCTGACGCGGGGGCTTCATTTGACGGGCCGCCCCCCGGTAGGTACCGTCGGCGGCCCGCCATGGCGTCCACGAACTACACCGCCGCCGACATCACCGTCCTGGAAGGGCTCGAGCCGGTCCGCAAGCGTCCGGGCATGTACATCGGGGGCGTCGACTCCCGGGGGCTCCACCACCTCGTCTGGGAGATCGTCGACAACGCCGTCGACGAGGTCATCAACGGCTACGCCTCGCGCATCGAGGTCCGCCTCGGCGCCGACGCGCGGGAGGTCGAGGTCTCGGACAACGGTCGCGGCATCCCCGTCGACGTCCACCCGAAGTACAAGCGCTCGGCGCTCGAGCTGATCCTCACGACGCTCCACGCCGGCGGCAAGTTCGAGCAGGGGAACTACGTCCACTCGGGCGGCCTCCACGGCGTCGGCTCGTCGGTCGTCTGCGCGCTCTCCTCGGAGATGGTCGTGAACGTCCGCCGCGACGGGAACGAGTGGCGGCAGACCTACTCGCAGGGGAAGGCGACCTCGAAGGTCGCGAAGGTCTCGACCGAGAAGGTGCGGGGGAGCGGCACGACCGTCCGCTTCCGCCCGGACCCGGAGATCTTCGGCAAGCTCGCCTTCGACGCCGACGAGATCCGGGATCGGCTCGAGGCGAAGACCTACCTGCACCGCGGCCTGAAGGTCGTCTTCGTGGACGAGACGAAGAAGCCGGCCGTCCGCGAGGAGTACGCGCACGACGGGGGTCTCGCCGACTACCTCCTGAAGGTCGTCGCCGAGCGCGGCAAGGCCCCGACCCACGCGAACGGCTTCGCTCTCGTGAGAGACGCCGACCCGCGCCTCGAGCTCGCCCTCCAGTGGACCGAGTCGACGGACGAGAGCTTCCGCTCGTACGTCAACGGCATCCCGACCCCCTCGGGCGGGACGCACGAGAACGGCCTGAAGGCGGGCATCGTCAAGGCGGTCCGCAACTACCTCGCGACCCACGAGCTCCTCCCGAAGGGGGTCAGCCCCTCGGCGGAGGACGTCCGCGAGGGGCTCGTCGCCCTCCTCTCCTGCTACGTCCTCGAGCCGCAGTTCCAGGGGCAGACGAAGGACCGGCTGAACAACCCCGAGGTCGCCGCGCAGGTCGACGGCGCCGTCCGCCCCGCGCTCGAGAAGTGGCTCAACGAGAACCCCTCGCTCGCCGAGCAGATCGTGGGCCGGATCGTCATGGCGACCCGCGCCCGCGAGGCCTCCCGCGCGGCGGCCCAGCAGGTGACGCGGAAGACGGCCGTCTCCCACCGGCTGAACCTCCCGGGCAAGCTCGCCGACTGCTCCTCGACCGACCCGGCCGAGTCGGAGCTCTTCATCGTCGAGGGGGACTCGGCGGGCGGCTCGGCCAAGCAGGGGCGCGACCGGCAGACGCAGGCGATCCTCCCGCTGCGCGGCAAGGTCCTCAACGCCGAGCAGGCGAACTCGGCGAAGGTCGCCGGGAACAAGGAGCTGACCGACATCGTCTCCGCGCTCGGCTGCGGAAGCGGCGCGGACTTCGACCTGTCGAAGCTGCGCTACGGGAAGGTCTTCCTGCTGATGGACGCCGACGCCGACGGCCACCACATCTCGACGCTCCTCCT
>CAZNSS010000867.1:0-1884 GCA_964575465.1 uncultured Holophagales bacterium
TGTACTCGGTCTGGAAGAAGTCGTCGAAGCCCTCCTTCATCAGGTCGACGACGAGGCGGCCGAGGAGCGTCGGCAGGAAGCGCCGGTCCTTCTTCCGCACGTACTCGCGGACCTCGATCTTCCGGAGGATCTCGGCGTACGTCGAGGGCCGGCCGATGCCGTTCTCCTCCAGGAACTTCACGAGCGAGGCTTCGTTGAATCGGGGCGGCGGCTGCGTCTCGTGGTCCTCGACCGAGGCGTCGGCGAGCCGGAGCGCGTCCCCCTCGGCGAGCTGCGGAAGACGGACCTTGCCGTCCTCGGCATCGCCGTTCGCCTCGCCCTCGGCCTCCTCGGTCTCGGCCACCTGGCCGTAGACGCGGAGCCAGCCCGGGTCCTTCAGGACCGACCCGGAGGCGCGGACTCCCGCCACCCCGGGGCTCCCCGGGCGGGCGGCCTCGATCTCGACGGTCGTCACGTCGGAGACGGACGCGGTCATCTGCGACGCGACGAAGCGGCTCCAGACGAGCCGGTAGAGCTTCAGCTCGTCGGAGGAGAGGTCTCCCGCGACCGCGTCGGGGGGCAGGTCGAGCATCGTCGGCCGGATCGCCTCGTGCGCGTCCTGGGCGTCCTTCTTCTGCTTGAACCGGCGCGGCTCCGCGGGGACGGAGTCGGCCCCGAACGTCTCGCCGATGTAGGCGCGGACGGCGGCGAGCGCCTCCTCGGAGACGCGCGTCGAGTCGGTACGCATGTAGGTGATGAGGCCGATCGAGCCGCGCCCGGCGATCGTCTTCCCTTCGTAGAGCCTCTGCGCCACCTGCATCGTCCGGCGGACGGTGAAGCCGAGCGACCGGGCAGCCCCCTGCTGGAGCTTGGAGGTCGTGAAGGGCGGGACGGGGTTCGTCCGCTTCTCGCGGGCCTCGACGGACACGACCCGGAGCGTGGAGGCCCGCAGGTGCCCGAGGACCTCCTCGGCCGCCGCGTGGGTCGAGAGGCGCGGGTCGGTGCCGTCGAACCTCAGCTTCTCGCCTCGCCAGGAGACCGTCCGGGCGGGAAAGAGGGCCTCCCCCTTCGCGAGCTGGAGCGGGACGGAGAAGTAGGGCACCGGTCGGAAGCGCTCCCGATCGGCCTCGCGCTCCACGATGATCCGGAGCGCCACGGTCTGGACGCGCCCCGCCGAGAGGCCCCTCCAGACCTTCTTCCAGAGGAGGTCGGAGACCTCGTAGCCGACGAGCCGGTCGATGATCCGGCGCGCCTGCTGCGCGGCGACGCGGTTCGTGTCGATCTCCCCCGGGCTCGCGATCGCCTTCTGGATCGCGCTCCTGGTGATCTCGTGGAACTCGGCGCGGTGGAATCGCGCCGTCGGCGCGGACGGCCGGAGAAGCTCCTCGAGGTGCCAGCAGATCGCCTCCCCCTCGCGGTCGGGGTCGGCGGCCAGGTAGATCTCCTCGGCGGCCTTCGCGTGCTTCTTCAGGTCGGCGATCGTCCGCTGCTTGCCGGGGAGGACCTCGTAGGTCGGCTCGTACCCGTTCTCGCGGTCGACCGAGATCCCCTTCTTCGGGAGGTCGCGGACGTGCCCGTAGCAGGCGAGGACGGAAAAATCGCGCCCGAGGAACTTCCCGAGCGTGGCGGCTTTCGCGGGGGACTCGACGATGACGAGAGACTTCGACATGGGGCCGGCTACGATGCCACGGCTGTCAAGCCCGGGCCCTCCTCCTCGCGAAAAGTGCTCCCGGGAGCGCCTCGGCGAGCCCCTCCAGCTCGAGGAGGACGAGCGCCGCCGAGAGGCGCGCGGCCGGGAGCCCCGTCGCCGCCGAAAGGGTGTCGGCATCGCGCGGCTCGGCGACGTCGAGGGCGAGGAGGACCCGCGCCGCGTCGGGGTCGTCGGGCGTCGCGGGGGCGGCGGGA
>CAZNSS010000868.1:0-1883 GCA_964575465.1 uncultured Holophagales bacterium
GGCCGAGTGCACGATCCACCCGCCGAGGAACGCCGGCGCCTCGGAGCTGAGCCGCCTCGCGCGGGTGAGGCAGGAGGATGCGGCGAAGACGGCCGTCGGGTCGGTCGCACCCGCGAAGCCCACCGACGTCATCTCGTCCGACGTCGAGTCGTTCGAAGGCTGTCTCGCCTGGCCCTTCACTTTGAGGCTGCCCGGGAAGAAGGGGGTCCAGGAGATCTTCGTCGACGCCGGGGACGGCAAGGTGGTCCGGTCGGAGTTCGTGCCGATGGCGTCCTCTGCGGGCGAGCCGCCGTCTCCCTGACGCGAGCCGGACTCTGTGCGCCCTGGGGCGCACGGTGAGCGAGACGTTCCGCCGCACCACCTGTGCGCCCGTGACACTCTGCACCGCTCACTGTGCCCTCACGCTCGAGAGAGACCATTCGCGATCGGCCCCGAAGCCGCTGATTCAGCGGTCTGCGCGGTGAAGCGCCCTCCGGGCGCGCTCCGGGCACGGTCCATGCTTCTACGTGAATCAACGGACGATCGTCCTGGGAACGACGCCCGGATCTGATCCGGACCGAAAGAGGTGCAGAAATGAAGACGCTCGCGAAGTGCCTGGTGATGGTTTCCGTCGTCGCGCTGGCCGGCCTCGTCGCCGCGCCGGCATGCCTGGCGGATGTCGGGGACGACACCGCCGCGTTCTACGTCGCGGAGAGCCTGCAGGTGGGAAAGGCGACCCTCGACCCCGGGGTCTATGTCGTTCGACTTCTCCACTCGGGCTCGGACCGCAACACCCTCGTCGTGACGAGTGCCGACGGAACCAGGGTCCACACGATGCTTCTCGTGACGCCTCACGAGATCGCGATGCACGAGATCCGCGGCGTGAGCCGTCTCCAGTATGAAGCCGCCGAGGGCTCGCGACCCGCCGCGCTCCGGACGTTCCTCGTCGCGAACTCCTCGTTCGGCTACGACATCGTGCGGTCGTCCGCGGCGACGCGAGTCGCCTCCGTTCCGACGAAGGAGATCGTCGCCATCGCGTCGGCCCGGTAGCCCTTCCACTCCGGGGCGACCCGGGCCACGGGCCCGGCGGCGCGAGCGTCCCGTCGTCGCCGGGTCCGACTGCTACTCTCGGCTCCGGGAGGGACGGCAATGGCCCGTCCGGTGGCTTCCCCTCCGACGACGGCGAGACACTCCCCGGCCTCCGGCCGCCACCGCGACCGGAGGCTCTTCCTCGGTAGCCTCCTCGCCGCGGGCCTCCTCGCGAGGCCCGCGGCAGGCGCCGGTGGGACGACGGTCGTCCGGGTCTCGCTCGCCGGGTACCGGCCGGACGACCCGAAGAGCGCGATCGTCCTGTCGGAAACGCCGCTCCGCGGGAAGTGGACGGTCGTCGACGAGGCGGGACGCGCGGTCCTGACGTCGCCCCTTCCCCAGCCGGAGCCGAAGGGCTGGGGGAGATACCCGCACACCGCGCGGCTCGACTTCTCCTTCCTGACGGCTCCAGGGCGGTACCGTGTGGTCCTGCCGCGCGAGGGAGCCGCCTCGGCCCTGTTCCGCGTCGACGACGGAGCCCTGCGCGACGCCCCCGACGTCCTCCTCGAGTTCCTGCGGCAGCAGCGCTGCGGTGACAACCCGTTCCTCGGAGCGGTCTGTCACCCGTTCGACGGCCGCACGGCCTACGGGCCGCTTTCCGAAGGCTCCTGGCTCGACGCCCGCGGCGGCTGGCACGACGCGGGCGACCAGCTCAAGTACCTCCTCACTTCCGGCACGGCCACCGCGCACCTCCTCCAGGCGTACCTCGTGAACCCCGGCGTCTTCGGCGACGCGGTGGACGCGCTCGGAAGAGAGGGCCCGAACGGGATCCCCGACGTCCTCGACGAGGCGCGGTGGGGGCTCGACTGGATGCT
>CAZNSS010000869.1:0-1881 GCA_964575465.1 uncultured Holophagales bacterium
CTAACCGTGAATTAGAGGGCCAGGAGCGGTGTAAGACGAGTTTCGACGACGGGTGTTATACGGCGGAAGGCGATGGATAAGCCGGAACCCCCACAAGGATTCCGGGACGAGCAGGGCGCGGAGCGCCCGGTAAGCCGGAAGGCTTATAGGGCGGGAATTCCGACACTCCGTGCCCTTCGGTGGCAGGCGCCGATCGGGGAGATCGGAGGTTCCTGGGCCGGTCCGGTCCCATGTCCGGTTCCGTGAGAGCGGGCACGTCCCCCCGCACTCAAGGCTGCGCGAACGGCCCGTTTTCAACACGGGGGAGGCGGGGGTTTCCCGCCCGCGGCGCCGACCGCCAGAGGCGCGGCTTCGTGTTCGTTCGCGGCGTTGATGGCGTCGCCCCCCGGAATTGAATGATAGGCACCTGCGGGGATTGCGGAAGGGGAACCTGCGATCCAGGCTCCGGTCGGGCCTGGATGCCGGACGGCGCTCGACGCGAGGGCTTCCTCGGGGGCCGTCAGGCGGAGACGTCGGCGACGAAGTGACAGGTCTTCCCCCCGCGCCGGACCGACTCGACGATCTTCAGGGGGACGTGCCTGCCGAGCGCGGCCTCGAAGATCGACTCGTGCGTCGCGCGCGTGCACTCGCAGTGCAGGTCCGGTCCCTTCGGACGCCGGTCCCGCGCGACGGGGCAATAGCAGCCGCGCGAGACGGCGCCGTACCGGATGTGGACGGTCGTCCCGTCCTTCCAGGCCTCGAAGCTCTCCTGGTACGCCTCGACCAGCTTCTCGACGCTTCCCTGCCCCCGCGCCGCGAGCTCGGCCTTGAACGGGTGACGGACGAAGCAGCCCCGGCCGCAGGCCTCCATCAGCTTCACCTGCGTCTCGCGGTCGAGCCGGGTGTCCATCGCGTCGAGGAGGTCAGAGAGCCAGTGGTCGATGAATTCGCGGTCGCGGGACGCCTTCGCGGCCCTCTCTTCGCAGGGCGCCGGCGAAGGCGGCGGCTCGCCGTGGAGGGGGGCCGTCGCGGCTCCGGTGGCGAGGGCGGCGGCGCAGCCGAGGGACTTGCGGATGAAGTCGGCGCGGTTCACAGGGTGAGCCTCCACGATCGCCGGATCGTTCCGAACGCGAAGCCGTTCACGGTCCCGGCCTCCCTCTGCGGGCTCCCGGCGGCGACGTGACGCCGTCGAGAGCCGCGCTGAAGCGGCCGGAGGGATGCGGGAGCGGCGCTCCCCGGGCGAACGTCCGCCTCATGGAGTTCCTGTACGTCTCCCCCGCTCAAAGGATTCCGGCCCGGTTCGGCGTCGGCGCCAGTCCTTCCGGACGATGTCGACGGAGACCTCGACGGCCGTCTCCGTCCCATGGTTCTCGAGCCAGTGAAGGGTGTCCCCGTCCTCCGGCCAGCCCGGGCCCTCGATCTCGGGGCCGAGCTCGACCGTCCCGCGCAGCTTCACGCGGACGCCTCTCGTCTCGGGTCCCGGCGGGCCTGCGCTCAGACGGCCTCCTCGTCGCGCTTCGCGGGCCCCGCCCCTCGTTCCGGCGGCGCGATCCCGTGCTCTTCGAGGAGCCGGAGGAAGGCCGGCTCCCCGCGAAGCGGGGCGAAGTCGGGCTCGACGAGGGCGCGGCGGAGCGTGAGCGCGGGCCTCGTCGCCGCCGCCCCGGCGAGGAGGTCGAGGGCCGCCTCCTTCTCGGAGAGGAGCACGCAGGCCTGCGCCGCGTAGTAGCGCGTGAAGGGATCGTCGACGCCGTTCGCGAGGCGCTCGCGGAAGCGCGCGAGCGAATCGGCGAGGGCGGCGCGCGCCTCGGCCTCGCGGCCGAGCCGCAGGAGGACGCTCCCTCTCCTCGCGTGCCACTCGACGGCGGAGCGCGCCGCGAGCGCGTGGTCGACTCCGGCGAGGAA
>CAZNSS010000870.1:0-1879 GCA_964575465.1 uncultured Holophagales bacterium
GAGCAGCCCCGCCGCGCAGGCCCACTCGGGGCCGTTCACGATGTCGGTGAGCCCCGCCAGCCCCCGCGGCGACCCGACGCGGACCGGTACGCCGAGGACCTGCTCGGCCTCGTCCGCCATCCCGTCGAGCATCGCGCCGCCCCCGGTCAGGACGAGCCCGGCGCGCAGCTCCCGCGCCGGCACGTCGGCCGTCGCCTCGCGCCAGAGCACCTCGAAGAGCTCCCGCGCGCGCGCTTCGAGGATCTCCGCGATGTAGGTCCGGCTCACCGGGTGGACCCCCTGGCCGCCGGTGCGCGGGACGTCGATCGTCTCCTCGCCCGTGACGAGCGCCGTGACGGCCGCGCCGAACTTCTTCTTCAGCCGCTCGGCGTCGGGGACGGGCGTCTTGAGGAGAACGGCGAGGTCGCTCGTGAAGAGGTCGCCGCCGATCGGGACGACCGCGGTGTGGGCGAGCGCCCCCTGCCTCCAGACGGCGATCTCCGTCGTCCCGCCGCCGATGTCGGCGAGGACGACGCCGTGGTCCTTCTCGTCGGGCGTCAGGACCGCCTCGCTCGCCGCGAGCGGCTCGAGGACCATCTCGGTCACCGAGACGCCGGCCCCGTTGACGCACTTCAGGAGGTTCTGAGTCGTGGCGACCGGGACGGTGACGACGTGGACGTCGGCCTCGAGGCGGCTCCCGACCATCCCGAGCGGGTCGGCGACGCCGTCCTGCCCGTCGACGACGAACTGCCTCTGCAGGACGGTGAGGATCTCGTAGTCGGACGGGATCGGGCAGGAGCGCGCGGCGTCGAGCGCGCGGCCGATGTCCTCGCGCGAGATCTCGCGGTTGCGCGCCGCGACGGCGACGACCTGCCGGCTGTTGAACGAGCGCACGACGGGGCCCGCGACGCCGACGACGGCGCGCTCGATCTGGACCCCGGCCATGATCTCGGCCTCCTCGGTGGCGCGCTTGATCGCCTCGATCGTGGCCGGCACGTCGATGATCGCCCCCTTGCGGGTCCCCTTGTGGGTGGCGACCCCCTTGCCGACGACGTCGACGCGCCCCTCGCTTCCGGTCTCCGCGATGAGGGCGCAGACCTTCGAGGATCCGATGTCGAGGCTGACGAGATACGGGCTGGTCTTCGGCACGGGTCCTTCCTCAGGTGTCGCCGCGGGCGCTCTCGGCGCCCGGGGCCTTCAGCACGATGCGGTTCTCGAATCTCAGGTCGACCTCCCGCGGGAGGAGGCCGTGGCGGCTCAGCTCGGGTGCGAGGGCGAGGAACGCCCGCCAGCGGGCGAACGCCCTCTCCGGCCGGAGGGCGTCGTCGCCGAGGAGGAGCCTCAGCCGGGCGGGGGCGTCGACGACGGCGAAGCCCTCGGAGAGGACCTCGACCTCGGAGACGCGCGCGAGGAGCTCCGGGTCCTCCGCCTTCAGGCGCGCCAGGAGCCGGGCGCCGCGCACGACGGCCTCCTCGGGAGAAGGCGCCCCGGAAGGGTCGAGGACGACGTAGCGCGGGGCGCCGGCCCCTCCCGTGTAGGGCGCGAGCCAGAGGCCGTCCTGGTCGACGGTCCAGAGCTCGTCGTCCCGCTTCGCGAGGGCCACCGGAGAGCGCGGCTCGACCTGCACGGCGATCGTGTCGGGAACGATGCGCCGCGCGGCGGCCCGCGCGACCCAGGGGCGCGAGGAGAGGTCGGCGATCGCGGCGTCGAGGTCGACGGCGAGGAGCGAGCGGCCGATCCACGGGTCGGAGAGCGTCTCCACCTCGTCGCGGTGCGGCTCGGGAACGCCCGTCAGGACGACGCGGCGGACGAGGAAGCGCGGGTGCCTCTGGACGGCGGCCCAGGCCGCCGCCGCGCTTCCGCCCAGGACGGCGAAGGCGACGAGGGCGAGGACGAGCCG
>CAZNSS010000871.1:0-1879 GCA_964575465.1 uncultured Holophagales bacterium
AGGGCTCCTGGGTGACGCAGGGGAAGAAGATCGGGCAGGTCTCGCTCTTCTTCGGCGCCGACGATCTGGGTTCGATCATGATCGAGGAGAACGTCGTCGCCGCCGCCGGTGCCCACAACCGGATGACCCGCGACGACATGGTCGCCCTCATCCGCGACGCCGGCTTCTCGCCCGCGCAGCGCGGCTCGGTCTACGACCGCTGCCACGCCCCCTGCTGCTCGTCTCTCGAGTAGCGGGGTCTGGTCTGCACTCTACATTCTACGCGACCGTAGAGTGTAGAGTGCAGACCAGACCCCGCCCGTGGGGAGGGCCGGGGGCGTGCGACGTCGTCGCGTCGGCTGGTAGAGTCCGCGCCATGAGCACCCTCCTCGCCTCCGCGATGATCCTTTTCCAGATGGCTTCGGCTCACGCCCCGGCCGCCGCGAACGGTGCGGGCGGTCTGAGCTGGACCGCTCCGAAGGCGTGGAGCGTCTCGCCCTCGGCCTCCTCGATGCGCGTCGTCACCTACAAGGTCCCTGCCGCCACGGGAGACGCGGAGGGGGGCGAGGTGGCCGTTTTCTTCTTCGGCCCGGGGCAGGGGGGCTCCACCCAGGCGAACGTCGACCGCTGGATCGCCCAGTTCAAGCCGGAGCAGGGGAGCGGCGGCCCCGGCAAGCCGGTCTCGATGAAGGTCGGGGCGATCCCGGTCACGATCGTGACGACCGAGGGGACCTACTCTTCCGGCATGCCCGGCGGCGCGATGACGCCGAAGCCCGGCTGGGCCCTGCGCGGCGGCATCGCCGAGGGGCCGGAAGGGCCCGTCTTCTTCAAGATGGTCGGCCCGAAAAAGACGGTCCTCGGGGCCACGCCGACCTTCGACGCCTTTCTGAAGACGCTGAAGAGGGGGTAGCTCAGGCCACCCCGTAGGTCCCGCTGAACGGGTCGTCTCCCGGGCGGCGCTTCACGCCGTGGTCGGGATTGGCCGCGAGGTGCTCGAGCACCTTCCAGGCCGTCTCGGCCGTGGCCCCCGCCTTCTCCGCCCACGATTCCGCCGTGCGGAAGCTGCCCGGCTCCGACCGCATCTTCGACAGAAGGGCCTTCTGCGCGTCGAGGACGGCGCCGGCCGCCTTCTTGCCCGCCTCGACCCCGGGCTGGTGGTAGGCGTTGATCCCGACGAGGAGGGCGTAGAGGCCGACGGTCCGCTCGAAGAGCGCGACGAGCGCGCCCAGGGAACGGGCGGAGACGTCGTCGACGGTGATCGTGATCGAGCCCCGCCCCTTCTCCGTGAGCGCCTCGCGCGTCCCCAGCAGGAAGCCGTGAAGGTAGTCGCCCGCGGTGACGTCCTCCTCGACGGCGAGAGAGGGGAGACCGTCGCGGCGGTCCTTCAGCACCTCGATGAACGTGGCGAAGAAGTTCGGCACCCCCTCGCGCAGCTGCTGCACGAACGCGTGCTGGTCGGTCGAGCCCTTGTTCCCGTAGACCGCGATCCCCTGGTGGACGGTGTTGCCGGAGAGGTCCTTCTCCTTCCCGAGCGACTCCATCACGAGCTGCTGAAGGTAGCGGGAGAGGAGGAGAAGCCGGTCCTTGTACGGGAGGACGACCATGTCCTTGAGGCCCCGCCCGCCGGTCTCGCGGTACCAGGCGAGGGCCAGCAGCGCAGCCGGGTTCTTCGCGAGGTCGGGGATCCGCGTCGCCGCGTCGCAGGCCCGCGCCCCCTCGAGGAGCCCGTCCACGTCGAGACCCTGGAGAGCGGCGGGGAGGAGGCCGACCGCGGAGAGCTGCGAGGTGCGCCCGCCGACCCAGTCCCACATCGGGAAACGGGCGATCCACTTCTGCCGGATCGCGCGCTTGTCGAGCTCGCTCCCCTCCTGCGTCACGGCGACGGCGTGCCGCCCGAAGT
>CAZNSS010000872.1:0-1878 GCA_964575465.1 uncultured Holophagales bacterium
CGGATCGTGACGACGACGCCGCACCCGCTCGGCCAGCTCCCGCTCGAGGCGGGGGCTCGGCTCGGTCTCCTCTCGCGCCACGCCGACGAGGAGCACGAGACGCTGCTCGACCGGGCGGCCCTGGCGCGCGCCGCGGAGGCGGCCGGCCTCGTCGTCGACGTCTACTCCCGGTTCCTCGCGGGCCTGAACCAGCTCGCCGTGCTCGCGCGCCGATGAACGGGAAGCTCCCCCGCGCCGTCGAGGTCGTCGGCGCGCGGACCCACAACCTGAAGGGCGTGACGTGCCGCGTCCCGATCGGGGCGATCACCGTGGTGACCGGGCCGTCCGGCTCGGGGAAGTCGTCGCTCGCCTTCGACACGCTCTACGCGGAAGGGCAGCGGCGCTTCGTCGAGTCGATGTCGACCTACGCGCGCCAGTTCCTCGAGCGGATGGAGCGCCCCGACGTCGACCGGATCGACCACCTCCTGCCGGCGCTCGCCATCGAGCAGAAGGCGCCCGCGCGCTCGGCCCGCTCGACCGTCGGGACGGCGACGGAGATCCACGACGTGCTGCGCCTCCTCTACGCCGCGGCGGGGACCGTCGTCTGCCCCTCGTGCGACGCCGAGGTGCGGCGCGAATCGCCGCGGAGCGTCGCCGACGCCCTCCTCGCGGAGCTCGGCGAGGAGGCGCGCGTCCTCGTCCTCGCCCCCCGCCCCGCGGAGGGGCTCGTTGAGAGGGCGCCGCTCTGGGTCCGGTCGGGGCTCTTCCGCGCCGTCGCCGAAGACGGAAGCGTCGTCTCGTTCGACGCCACGACGCCTCCCCCGGCGGCCGACGGGCTCGTGCGGCTCGTCGTCGGCCGGCACGTCCTCCGGCAGGGCGACCCCGAGCTCGCGGCGTCGATCGACGGCGCCTTCTCCGTGGGCGAAGGGGCGCTTCTCGTCCGCGACGCCTCCTCCGGGAGGGAGCTGAGGTACCTGCGCGGCCTCTCGTGCAACGGCTGCGGGCGCGCGTTCGAGGAGCCGACCCCCGCGCACTTCTCCTTCAACTCGCCGCGTGGCGCCTGCCGCGCCTGCCAGGGGTTCGGCCGCGTCGCGGGCCTCGACGTTTCGAAGGTCCTCCCGGACCCGTCGAAGACGCTCCTCGAGCGCCCGTTCGCCCCCTTCAACACGCCGGCGTACGCGAGCGCCTATCCCGACCTCGCCCGCGCCTGCCGGCGGCTCCGCATCCGCCGCGACGTGCCCTGGAACGAGCTGGAGGAGCGCGAGAAGGACCTCGTCTGGAACGGCGACGGCGACTGGTACGGCGTGAAGGGGCTCTTCGACTGGCTCGAGACGAAGCGCTACAAGGTGCACGTCCGCGTCATGATCGCGAGGTACCGCGGCTACGAACGGTGCCCGGAGTGCCTCGGGGCCAGGCTGACGGCCGAGGCGCGCGCCGTCCGCGTGGGCGGCGCGACCCTCGCCGAGCTCTGCGACCTCCCGCTCGCGGGGCTCCTCACGCGGCTCCGCTCCCTCCCCCTCGGGGACGTCGAGCGCGCCCGCGGCGCGCACCTCGTCGCCGACCTCGCGCGCCGCGTCGCGACGCTCGTCGACGTCGGCCTCCCCTACCTGACGCTCTCGAGGACGATGCGGACTCTCTCCGGCGGCGAGGCGCAGAGGGTCCAGCTCGGCGCGGCCCTCGGGAACGCCCTCACCGGGACCCTCTACGTCCTCGACGAGCCGACCGTCGGGCTCCACCCGAGCGACACCGCGCGCCTCCTCGCGGTCCTGCGCCGGCTCGCGGACGGGGGGAACGCCGTCTGCGTCGTCGAGCACGACCTCGACGTCGTCCGAGCGGCGGACCACGTCGTCGACCTCGGCCCGCGCGCCGGGGCGCACGGGGGGGGGCTCGTCTTCGAGG
>CAZNSS010000873.1:0-1875 GCA_964575465.1 uncultured Holophagales bacterium
CCCCCTACACGATCCTCCTCGACGCGATCTCGAAGTCGTTCTGCGCCACCGGGCTTCGCGTCGGCTGGGGCCTCATGCCGCCCGTGATCCGGAGCCGGATGGCCGACATCCTCGGGCACGTCGGCGCCTGGGCCCCGAAGCCCGAGCAGGTCGCCACCGCCGCGTTCCTCGGCCGGGCCGACGAGATCCACGCCTTCCACGCGCGGATGAACGGGTCCGTGAAGGAGCGCCTCGACGTCCTCTACGCCGGCTTCTCGGAGATGCGGGCGGCGAGCCTCCCGGTCTACGCGGTCGAGCCGCAGGGGGCCATCTACCTCTCGGTGAAGGTCGGCCTCGTCGGCCGATCGTTCCGGGGCACGGCGCTCAGGACGAACGAGGACGTCCGGGAGCTGCTCCTCCGCGAGGCCGGCTTCGGCGTCGTCCCCTTCCAGGCCTTCGGCCTGAAGGAGGAGAGCGGCTGGTTCCGGATCTCCGTCGGCTCGGTCTCCGTCGACGACATCCGGCGGGCGCTCCCCCGCGTCCGGGCGATCCTCGAGGAGGCGGCCAGGGCCTGAACGCCCCGCTCGCTCCCCGGATTTGACAGGCGTAACCCCGTTGTGCTGCGTTGCAGAAATCGGATAAAGTCTCGCCGATGTCGACCTACGACGAGGAGGCGTTCATGTACCGTAGCCAGTCCATCCCCGAGCTCGAGCGGTCCTGGTCCAACGACCTCAGGTGGCGCGGGATCGTGCGTCCCTACAGCGCCGCGGACGTCGACCGCCTGCGCGGGACGATCCAGATCGACTACCCCGTCGCCCGGATGGGCGCCGAGCGTCTCTGGAACCTCCTTCACACCGAGAAGTTCGTCCGCTCGCTCGGCGCGCTCACCGGCAACCAGGCCGTCGAGCAGGTGCAGGCCGGCCTCAAGGCGATCTACATGTCGGGCTGGCAGGTCGCGGGCGACGCGAACGACGCGCTCACGATGTACCCCGACCAGAGCCTCTACCCCGTCACGAGCGTCCCCACCGTCATCCGCCGGATCACGAACGCCCTCATGCGGGCCGACCAGATCCAGCACATGGAGGGGAAGAGCGACATCTACTACTTCGCGCCGATCGTGGCCGACGCGGAAGCCGGCTTCGGCGGGCCGCTGAACACCTTCGAGCTGATCAAGTCGATGATCGAGGCGGGCGCCGGCGGCATCCACCTCGAGGACCAGCTCTCCTCGCTCAAGAAGTGCGGCCACATGGGCGGCAAGGTGCTCGTCCCGATCCACGACTTCATCAGCAAGCTCATCGCCGCCCGCCTCGCGGCCGACGTCCTCGGCGTCCCGACCGTCTTCATCGGCCGCACCGACTCCCTCGGCGCGAGCCTCATCCGCGGCGACATCGACAAGGTCGACCAGGAGTTCCTGACGGGCGAGCGGACCGCCGACGGCTTCTTCATCGTCAAGGGGAGCATGGAGTACGCCGTCGCGCGAGCCTGCGCCTACGCGCCCTACGTCGACGTCGTGTGGTGCGAGACCTCGACCCCCGACATCGGCGAGGCCCGCGCCTTCGCGCAGGGCGTCCACGAGAAGTTCCCCGGCAAGCTCCTCGCCTACAACTGCTCGCCCTCGTTCAACTGGAAGAAGAAGCTCTCCGACTCGGAGATCGCCGCTTTCCAGGAGGAGCTCGGCGAGATGGGCTACAAGTTCCAGTTCATCACGCTCGCCGGCTTCCACACGCTGAACGCCTCGATGTTCAAGCTCGCGTACAACTACGCCAAGACCGGCATGAGCGCCTTCGTCAGCCTCCAGGAGGAGGAATTCCAGATGGAGCGCGAGTGGGGCTTCAAGGCCGTCAAGCACCAGCGCTTCGTCGGCGCCGGCTACTTCGACCAGATCCAGCAGACGGT
>CAZNSS010000874.1:0-1874 GCA_964575465.1 uncultured Holophagales bacterium
TCCGCCGCGCGGGGCTGGCCGAGCGGCTCGTCCACGTCACCCGCGACGGCCTCGCGGAGGGGCGCCTCGCGCCCGCCGCCCCCTCGCTCCTCGCCCCGCCGCCGGAGAGGAACCTCCTCCTTCTCCACGGCACGTTCTCGAGCAGCGCCGGCGCGTTCGGAGGCCTCGCGCGCGGGGCGTTCTTCGAGGCGCTCGCGCCGCTCTACGGCGACCGCGTCGTCGGCTTCGACCACTACTCGCTGAGCCGGGCCCCGGTCGAGAACGCCCGGATGCTCGCGGCTTCGCTGCCGGGGGAGGAGCCGTTCCTCTTCGACGTCGTCGCCCACTCGCGCGGCGGCCTCGTCCTCCGGACCCTCCTCGAGCGGCCCGCGGAAGTGGGGCCGGTCGCGAGCCGGTTCGCCTGCGGCCGCGCCGTCCTCGCCGCCGTCCCGAATCTCGGCACCCCGCTCGCCTCCGCCGCGAGGTGGGAGCTCGCGCTCTCAGGGTGGCTCGGGCTCTTCGACCTCCTCCCGCCGGCCCCGGTGCCGCTCCTCGGCGAGTTCGTCGTGGAGGCGCTCCTCTGGTTCGCGCGCCGGGTCGCGACGTGGGTCCCCGGACTCTCGGCGATGGACGGGACCGGAGAGGAGATCGCGGCCCTCGAGCGGAGCGCGGTGCCGGAGGCGTACTCCGCCCTCGCGGCGAGCCACCGCGCGAGCGGCCCGCTCGCGCTCCGGCTCCTCGAGTCGGGGGTCGACCGCTTCTTCGGCGAGCCGCACGACCTCGTCGTCCCGACGGAGGGGGGCTGGGTCCTCGACCGCGCCGGCGGAGCCCGCATCGCCGACGAACGGGTCGGGCTCTTCGGGGCCCCGGGCCGGCTCGGGGGCGCGCACGGCCGCCCGGTCCACCACCTCGGTCTCTTCGAGCGGGAGGAGGCGGTGGCATTCCTCGCCGCGACCCTCGGGGGAGAACGCTTCCCCCTTTCCGGCCTCGAGAGCCGGCGTGCCGCGGGACGGCGGAAGGGCGTCGCTCCGTCAGCGAAGGAAGGGAGCGAGAAGGCGACGACGCGGCGGCCGCGGTCGCCGAGGCTCGGCGAGGCGAGGCGGGAGGCGCTCGAGCTGACGCTCCTCCCGGGCGACCGGGGAGGGGCGACGGCCCTCCTCCTCGCGCGCTACGGGACGGCCCGGGTCGTCACGCCCGTCCCGCGGAAGGGCGAGGCGTGGAGGGAGATCATCCGGGGTCACGAGCGGCTCCGCGCGAGCTTCGACGGAGACGGCCGGCCCCTGCCGTCGGCCGACGCGCTCGAGCGGTGGGGCACGCTCCTCTTCGAGACGCTCCTCCCGGGCGAGACGCGCCGCCTCTGGGACGCCGCGCGCGGCGCGGCCGGGGGAGGGACGACCGACGTCGTCTTCACGTCGCTCCTCGACTGGGTCGCCGACAAGCCGTGGGAGCTGGCCTACGACCCGCACCGGCGCGCGTGGCTCGCGGCGACCGAGGCGACGTTCACGCGAAACGTCGTCACGGCGATCCCCTCCGAGGCGCGCCCGCCGCGGAGGCGGCCGCTCGCCATCGTCGTCGCCGCGGCGCAGCCGGCGGGCCTGGCGGCGCTCTCGTGGGAGGAGGAGGCCGAGGCGGTCCGGACCTCTCTCGCCCCCCTCGTCGAGCGGGGACTCGCGAGGGTGAGGGTGGAGCGGGCCGTGACCGTTGAGGCGCTCCACCGCCTCGTCGCCGACGGGCCGTGCGACGTCCTCCACTTCGTGGGGCACGGGACGTGGGACGCGGAGCGGCGCACCGGCTCTCTCCTCCTCGAGACCGCGACGGGCGGCGCGGCCCCCGTGGAAGCCCCGGCGCTCCGGGCGCTCCTCGGCGGGCGGGGCCTTGCGCTCGTCGTCCTGAAC
>CAZNSS010000875.1:0-1872 GCA_964575465.1 uncultured Holophagales bacterium
CCCGCCCTTCCCGAGGAGGGCGAGCCCGGCGGAGCGGTGGCCCGCGTCGTCGTCGTCGGCGAGGGCGACGGCGCAGGCCGACGCGACGCGCGCCGTGAAGCGGCGACCGAGCGACGTCACGGCCCGCTCCCGGACGCGGTAATCCTCGTCCCTCAGGAGACCGAGAAGCACGTCCTCCGCGTCCTGGCCCGGCACCTTCGAAAGCTCCGCCGCCGCCTTCCAGCGCTCTGCCGCATCCTCGGACACGGCCCTCTCCGCGAGTGTGTCGGTCCGTTCGCCGCTCATGCCTCGCCCCTCGCCCCGAGGCGGTCCACGTCGAGGACCGAGACGGAGCCCCCCTCTGCCGCGACGATGCCGAGCAGAGGCCCGCACCCCGACGGAGGCGGGGCGAGCCGGCCCGCGGGGAACGGTTCCACCCCGTCGATGGCTTCGACCAGCAGCGCGTGACTGCACCCGCGCAGGACGACGACGAGGGGCGCCCCCCGCGGGACGGACGAGGACTTTCCCACCGCCTCCGCCACGTCGACGACGCCGAGCGCCCGGCCTCTCACGAGCGCGACTCCCCGCCACGAGGCCGGGGCCCCCGGGAGCGGCGTGATCCGCCGCGGGCGAGCCGCTTCGAGGACCCTCTCGAGCGGCACCGCGAAGCGCTCGCCCCCGGCCCGGAACGCGAGGACGAGTCCTCCTTCGCTCACATCACCCTCCCGTCGGAGACGGGCGCGCAGAGGCGTGCGAGCAGGGCGCCGGGGTCGAGCGCGAGGGCCACCTCGCCTCCCGGGACCTCGGCCGCGCCCGAGATCTCGCCGAGGCGCGGGACCGAGTCGGCGAGCGGCTTGACGAGGAGGTCCCAGACGCCCTCCACCGCGTCGACGACGAAGGCGGCCACGCGTCCCGCGTCCTCGGTGACGACGACGGGCTCGGGGCCGTTCCGTCGGGCGCCCCGGGGGACACCGAGGAGCATGTCGAGGCGGGCCAGCGGCAGAGTCCGGTCGCCGTCCCTCAGCCGGAAATTCCCGTCGACGACCTCCAGGTCCTCCTCGCGGGCCTCGAGCGTCCGGAGAACGCTCTCGCCGGGGACGGCAAAGCGCTGGTTGCCGACGCGGACGACGAGGGACTCGAGGAGGACGAGCGTCATCGGTACGGCCACCTCGAACGTCGTCCCGGCGCCGGGCGCCGAACGGACCGAGACACGGCCGCCGAGAGCGCCGAGGTTCTCCTTTACGACGTCGAGCCCGACGCCGCGGCCCGAGAACTCGGAGACGGTCGGGGCCGTGGTGAAGCCGGGCCGGAAGAGCAGGGAGAACGGCTCCTGCGGATCGCCCTCGTCCGGTCGGAGGATCCCGGTCTCGCGGGCCTTCTTCAGAACGGCAGCCGCGTCGATTCCCCGCCCGTCGTCGGAGAACGTGAGGAGGATCTCGCGCCCCCGTGGCGCCACCGTCATGGAAACGCGGCCCCTCCGCGGCTTTCCGGCGGCGACGCGCTCCTCCGCGGCCTCGATGCCGTGATCGAGGGCGTTCCTCACGATGTGCAGGAGCGGGTCGGCGAGCTCGTCGGCGAGCGCCTTGTCGACCTCGGTCTCGATGCCCTGGACGACGAAGTCGGCTTCCTTCCCGAGCGCCGCGGCGGTCCGCGCGAAGGCCCGGGTCAGGCGGGAGGCGAGCGCCTCCACGGGAACCATGCGGAGGGAGAGGGCGGCCGGTCCGAGCGCGGAGACGAGGCGGTCGAGCCGCGCGAAGGCGCGTTGCGCCTCGTAGCGGGCTCCCCTGTCCGGAGCCCCCGCCACGGCCTTCGCGAGCGCCCCTCCCAGTGCGGCGCGGGCGAGCGCGAGCTCTCCCGCGAGCTCGACGAGGGCGCCGACCTTCTCGAGCGGCA
>CAZNSS010000876.1:0-1872 GCA_964575465.1 uncultured Holophagales bacterium
AGCGGCGCGACGGGCGGAGGGAGGGGCACCTCGTGCGGGGGCTCGGCCGCGGCCTGCCGGATTGGCTGCGTGGCCGGTTCCCGGCGGGCCTGCGAGTCGTCGAAGGCGTCGGGCTTGACGGCCGGCGCGGTCCCGGGAGCGGCTTTGCCCGCGGCGGCCGCCCGCGCGGTCCG
The DNA here is from genome assembly GCA_964575465.1 of uncultured Holophagales bacterium. Lineage (GTDB taxonomy): Bacteria > Acidobacteriota > Thermoanaerobaculia > UBA5066 > UBA5066 > UBA5066. The sequence goes on from CAZNSS010000876.1 coordinate 174, forward strand.
CGTGATCGTGTCGTCGCCGTCGATCTCGACCTTCTTCTCCGAGCCCGCGGCCTCGAAGTGGCGGGTGGCCTCGTCGAGGCGTCCTTCACGCTGGAGCATCAGGCCGACGGTCAGGTGCGCCTTGCGGTGTCCCGGGGCGAGCGCGAGAACTCTCTCCAGCGGTTCGCGCGCCTCCGAGCGGCCGGCCTTGAAAAGGATCAGGCCGAGGTTGAAGAGGAGCGGGACGGAGTCGGCGTGGGAGACGAGGAGGCCGCGGGTGATCCGCTCGGCCTCCTCGAGGTGCCCGAGGTGGAACATCGCCAGGGCGAGGTTCGAGAGAACTTCCGGATCGTTCGCCCGGAAGCGGCGCGCCTCCTCGAACTCCCGTCGCGCGTCGTCGTGGAGCCCCTTGCGGAGGTCCTCCTTGCCGCGGTTCAGGTGGAGGAGGAAAAGACCGTGGTCGAAGAAGGGGGCGCTTCGCGTCGGCTCGGAAGCGCGCACGCTCATCGGTTTGCCGTGGCGCGCCCGAGGACCGGCGCCGTCCGCCCCTGGCCGGGGAGATCGCCGAGGTTCGAGATGAGGAGGACGCCCCTGGCGCGGTGGAGCTTCACCGGGGTGGAAGAGACGCGCGCCGCGGGAGCGGTCGGCATCCCCTTGAACCCGCCCGCGAGCTGCGGCGCGGGGCCTCCGGAGCCTCCGTAGACGAGCATCGCGCGCCTCACGTACTCCTGCGTCTCCGGGTAGGGCGGCACGCCGCGGTAGCGCAGGACGGCTCCTTCTCCCGCGTTGTAGGCCGCGAGCGTCCGGACGAGGTCGCCGTCGAACATCCCGAGAAGATCGGAGAGGTAGGCCGTCCCGCCGCGGATGTTCTCGTGCGGATCGAAGGAGTCGTGCACGCCGTAGCGTCGCGCGGTCCCGGGCATCAGCTGCATCAGGCCGCGAGCCCCCTTCGGGGAGACGGCCCTCGGGTTGAAGTTCGACTCGACGAGCATGACGCTCTTCACGAGTCGCGGGTCGACCCGCTCGCGCTCGGCGTGGCGCCGGATCGACTCGTCGAAGGACGTCGCGGCGTCGCGACGGGCGAGGAGGAAGGCGTCGGTCGGGGCGTGCCCGCCCACCTTCCAGCCGCTCCCGATGCTGTTGAAGATGACGGCCCCGCCATCCGCCCTGCGGATGAGCTTCACGTCCGCCCGGGACTCTCCCGGGAGGGCGAGGAGCGCCCACGCGGCGCAGAGCACGACCCATCGCGACATGGCGGAACGAGTATAGCGCCCGGGGACGCCGGTCAGGCCGGGGCCCCCATCTTCTCCCTCACCCGGGCCAGTCCCGCCTCCAGGGCGGCGTCGATCTTCTCGGGGTCCTTTCCGCCGGCCTGGGCGAGGTCGGCCTTGCCCCCGCCCCGGCCGCCGACGACCGGCGCCATCGCCTTCGCGAGGTCGTCCGCCGAGACGCGGGAGGTCAGGTCGGAGGTGACGGCCGCGAGGAGCGTCACCTTTCCTTCCGTCTCCGCGCCGAGGAGGACGATGCCGCTCTTCAGCTTTCCGCGGAACGTGTCGGCGAGGTTCCGGAGCTCGTTCACGGGAAGCGACGGGACGCGCCGGGCGAGGACCTTCGTCCCGGCGACGTCGACGACCCCGTCGTCCTCGGGAGCCGCGCCACCGCGACCGCCCGAGGCGAGCTGGACCTTCAGCTTCGCGATCTCCTTCTCGCTCTCGCGGAG
>CAZNSS010000877.1:0-1871 GCA_964575465.1 uncultured Holophagales bacterium
GTGCCGTCGGTGGAGCCGTCGTCGACGATGACGAGCTCCTTCTCGATCGGGCCGAGGTCGACGGCCAGGACCCTCCCCACGATCTCCCGGAGCGTCTTCCGCTCGTTGTAGGCGGGAATGATGATCGACAGCTTCACGGCGGCGGAGTCCTCTCCTCGGGAATGCGGTAAAGGAGGATCGAGTATCCCACGCGCCCTTCCGGCTTCCCGCGCTCCGCGAGGGTCCGGCGGAGCCGGGCGTACCCGGCGGCGCGGGGCACGTCGCCGCGCAAGAGCATCAGCTCCGGGCCGGCGGCCAGGAGGAACGACGAGACGGCGTAGAGGCCCGGCGTCGGCTCCGTGATCGCCGCGTCGAAGAGGCGGGCGTTCGGGAGGTGGTGCGGCACGAACGCTCCGCCGAAGTAGGCGACCGTCGTGCCCCCGGTCGAGCCCCGCCGCTCCAGCTCGCGCGCGAGGCGGTCGAGGTCCTGCCCCCAGTCGAGGTTCGAGTCGTTCAGCCAGGCGCTCCCGCGGGAGGGGCCGCCGGCGGCGAGGTTGAAGAAGGAGACCTCGTGCGGGTGCACCGCGAGCGTCTCTCCTGCCTGGAGGAGGCCGAGACCGAGGAGCGCCGCCGCCGCCGCCGGCCGGGGAAGGCCGCGGACGGCGGCCACCGCCGCACCGACCGCGAGGAACGGCACGGCGGGGAGGACGTGCCGCACGCCGATGTTGTAGCTCGACGCCACGCTGGCGAGGAAAAGGTAGGCGGGAGGAAGGAGGAAGACGAGCGAGCCGAAGCCGGGCCTGACCCGGCGCGTGACGGCGAGGCCCGCCGCGAGGAGGAGGGCGAGGAGGAAGCCGAGCGAGGACTTCACGAGGAAGGCGACGGGGAAGTAGGTCGCGAAGCCCTCGACCGAGACCTCGCCCATGAAGACGTTGACGCCGCCGCCGCGCCGGTTCTGCTCCGCGACGCCGGCGAGCCCGGCGGCGTAGTGCCCCGCCGGGGGGAGGAGGCGCGAGAGGGCGGCGACGCGCTCCACGGTCTCGGCGGACGCCTGCCGGCTGCGGAGGAAGAGGCGCGCCGACCGCTCCGCTTCGCCGGCCGGCATGTGCCGCATCGAGATCGCGTAGACCGCGAGGAGGACGACCGTCCCCACGGCGGCCGCCAGGGCGAGACCGGCGAGCGGACCGAGCGACGTCACGCCCGTTGCCCGCCTCCGCACGAGGATCCACGCGAGGGCGAGGACGAGGAGGATCGGACCGAGGAAGACCGCCGTGAACTTCGCCGCGAGGGAAAGGCCGAGGAGGAGCCCGGTTCCCGCCCAGCGGAGCCGCGACGGGCGGCGGAGCGCCCCGTACGCCGCGACGACCGTGGCGAGGAAGCCGAGCGCCGCCGCGACGTCCGTGTGGAGGAATCCCGCGTGGGCGACGAGCGTCGGCTCGAAGGCGAGGAGGAGCGCCGCCCCGAGGCCCGCGAGAGGACCCGCCGCCTGCCAGGCCGCCCACGCCGCGAGCAGGACGACCGCGACGTGAAGGAGGGGGAAGGGCCTGCGCGCGGCCGCGAGGAGCCGCTCCGGGGAAATCGCGTTCCGGTAGAGGAACGGCTGGGGCGACTCGGCCGTCGAGAAGCTGAAGGGCCTCGGCAGGAGCGGGGGCCGCGCTCCCGCGAGCCCCGCCGAGGACCCGGCGAGGAGCTTCACGAGCGGCGGGTGCTCGAGGTTCGCCCAGTAGGTCCCGGAGAGGGCGTACTCGCACCCCGCGAGCGCGTGGAACGGCTCGTCCATGGTGGCGCTGTCGAGCCGCTGGTGATCGATGACCAGGGCCCCGCCGAGGAGCGCGAGGAGGACGGCTCCCGCCGCCGCGGCCCGGCCGGGGGGACGCATCATTCGGCTCGAA
>CAZNSS010000878.1:0-1869 GCA_964575465.1 uncultured Holophagales bacterium
GGCGGGATCGCGAGGTAGTAGAGCCGGTTCCCGGCGAGGCCCCGCTCCGCCTCGATCGCCTCGACGCGGGCCTTCAGCTCGACGAAGCTCTCCGTCCTGCGGAGGTCTCCCCGGAAGTGGAAGAGCCGCGCGGCGAAGCCCTGCCACTCCTCCTCCCCGTGGGGCGTCCGGCCGAACTCGGCGTGCGCGGCCTTCAGCTCGTCGCGCCACGCCTCGTCCGAGTCGACCGAGCGCGCGAAGCCGACGATCGCCGTCTCGGGGGCGAGCTGTCCCTGGCAGTGGAGCTCGAAGAGGGCCGGGACGAGCTTGCGCCGCGCGAGGTCGCCCGAGCCACCGAAGATGACGATCGTCGCCGCGGGAGGCTGGGCGGTAGTCATGCGTTCTGGCGGACGGTTCGCCCCGTCACGAGGTCTTGATCTTGACCGTCCGGGCCGACTCGAGGAGCGCGGCCCGCCGCCTCTCCTCGACGACGCCGAGGAGCTCGTCGTAGGAGCGCTCGAAGAGGACGACGCCCTCGCCCTGGAGCTTCTCGCCGACGGCCTCGACGTCGATGCCGACCTCCCGGAGCTCGTCGAGCGTCCTGCGCGCCTCGTCGACCCCCTCGAGGACCGTGTCGCCGAGGTCGCGCCCGTGGTCGAGGAGAGCGAGGAGCGTCTTCTCGGGGACGGTGTTCACGGTGTCGGGACCGACGAGGTTCTCGACGTAGAGGAGGTCTGAGTAGGCCGGGTTCTTCGTGCCGGTGGAGGCCCAGAGCGGGCGCTGGACGCGCGCCCCCTTCGCCGCGAGCGCCTTCCACGCCGGGGTGCCGAAGGCGGCGAGGTAGTCCTGGTAGACGACCTTCGCGTTCGCGAGGGCGGCCTTCCCGCGCAGCCCGTCGAGCTTCGCCTGGAGCGGCCCGGGCGCCGCGTGGCCCTTCTCCGCGAGGAGCCTGTCGACGAGCGTGTCGACGCGCGAGACGAAGAAGGAGGCGACGGAGGCGACCTTCGACGGGTCGCCGCCGGAGGCGAGGAACGCCGCGATGCCGTCCTGGTAGGCGTGGGCGACGTCGCGGTAGTGCTTCCGGTTGAACATGAGCGTGACGTTCACCGGGACGCCCGCGCCGACGAGCGCGCGGATCGCGACGCAGCCGGCCGGCGTCGCGGGGACCTTGATGAAGACGTTCGGGCGCCCGAGGAGGTGGTGGAGGCGGCGGGCTTCGGCGATCGTCCCGTCGATGTCGAAGGCGAGGCTCGGGAGGACCTCGAGGGAGATCCAGCCGTCCTCGGGGTTCGCGGCGTGCTGGGCGGCGAAGAGGTCGGCCCCCGCGGCGATGTCGCCGCGCGTCAGCTCGTCGTAGACCTCGAAGGCGTCCTTCCCCTCGTCCGCGAGGTTCTCGATGCGCGGGTCGTAGTCGCCGTCGCTCCTGGCGATGGCCTGCGCGAAGATCGTGGGGTTCGAGGTGACGCCGTAGACGGCGCCGGCTTCGATCCGGCCCGCGAGCTCTCCCGTGGCGATCATCCGGGCCGAGATGCTGTCGAGCCAGACGGCCTGGCCACGCTTCCGGTAGTCGACGGAGCGGTTCATGGGAGTCCTCCTGGAGTTACGGACGGACAGGGCCGTTCCGGTGTGCGGCCCATCCTATACCGCTCGCCCGGGGCCTCCCCACCCCGCGACCACCCCGCGAGGGGCCCGCGAGCGCGGCCCCGACCGGGCGCTCGCCCATCCCGCACGAAGGCGCTAACCTGATCAGTCGATGAGCCGGCTCGCTCGAACCCTCTTCCTCGCGGCGGCCGCAGGCGCCCCCCTGCTGGGCGCGGAGCCGCCCGCATCCCCCCCGCCGCCGCTCCTTTTCGAGGACACGCTGAGGGCCGTCGTCGAACGGGCGCCGAC
>CAZNSS010000879.1:0-1869 GCA_964575465.1 uncultured Holophagales bacterium
TCGCGAGGAGCGTCCGCCCGGCGAACGCCGCGCGCAGGCCCGGGAGGTCGGGCGCCTCCGCGAGCGCGTCGAGGCGGACCTCGACCGCCGGGACCCTCGGGTCGAGGTGCCGCGCAGCCTCGGCCAGGCCCGCGTTCGTCGCGCGGGAGACCGAGCCGACCAGGAGCGTCCTTTCCGCGGTGAGAGCCAAAACGAAAACCCCCTCGGCCGTCCGAGGGGGTCTTGCGGTTCATCTTCTCTTCACCGCGCCCTCGGACGACTCGCGTCCGACGAGCGCGTGGCGCTCGCCGTCGCTATGCGTGATGCCAGTGCCAGAGGACCGGAGCGAGCGTCATCGAGGGCGGATTAGGCTTGGAACCGCTTCCGATGTCAAGGCTCCCCCCCGCGGGTGTCGGGAGCGACGAGCCCCTCCGCCACCGCCCTCTCGAGGTCGGCGTCGATCCGCCCCTTGGCTTGCCTGGGGTTGTCTCCGAACCGTGGTCCCGGAACGAGTCCGACGGACCGGTTCCGGCCCGTCCTCTTCGCGAGCCGGAGGGCCGCGTCGGCGAGGTCGAGCGAGTCCCTCCACGTCATCGCGTCGGCCTCGTCCGGGAAGAACGGGTGCGCCACGTAGCCGACGGAGCAGGTCGGGACGATGACCCCTCCCGAGGAGACGAGCGGATCGGCTCCGGAGAGGCCGCGGCGTATCCGCTCGGCGAGGACCGCGAGGGCCCCGGGATCCGCGTCGGCGGCGACGACGACGAACTCCTCGCCCCCCCAGCGGGCAACGAGGTCGGGCGCCCGGACTGCCGTGCGGAGCGCCGTGGCGACCCGGCCGAGGACGGCGTCGCCGACGGCGTGCCCGAAGACGTCGTTCACCTGCTTGAAGCGGTCGAGGTCGACGAGGAGCAGGCCGACGCCCCGGGGGTGCCCCGCGGCCCGGGCGCGCCGGAGGGCCTCAGACTCCTCCCTCATCCGCTCCTCGAGCGCCCGGCGATTGAGGAGGCCGGTCAGCGGGTCGTGGGTCGCGAGGTCCGCCAGCCGAAGCCGGAAGAGGTAGTTCTCGCGGAGGCTCCCGTGGACCCACAGGGACATCGCCGTCAGTGAGCCGATGTACAGGAGGACGAGCGCCCCGAGCGTTGCGTCCAGCGGCGAGCGGGCCGTCGTGAGGACGGCGAGCTCGAAGCTCGCGAGGATGGGGAGCATGTAGGCGAAGTAGACCCGGAAGCTCGCGGCCATGCTCACGACGCCCACCGTGACGACGCCCGCCTCGCAGACGGCGAGAAGGGCGACCCGGGCGCCCTCGAGCTTCGGGATGGCGACGAGGTTGATGGCCGCGAAGGCCACGGCGACCAGGGTCGTCCCCGCGGCGAAGGCCATCGTCAGCTGGCGTGGCGAGAGGCGGCCGGCGCCGAGGAAGCGGATCGCGAGGAGGCCGCCGAGACGGAGGACGACGGTGACCACGAGCGCCGCGAAGGCGGCCCGTACGGAGAGGTCCTCCTCGAGGACCGGACCGAGAACGGGAACGAGGAACGGGAGGAGGACGAGGAGCGCGGCGACGGCGGGGACGCCCCGGGCGAGGAGCTCGGCCACCAGGAGCTCCTCGAGCCGGGCCAGGTATCTCTCGTCTCCGGACGACGAGACCCGGCCGGGCCATGCCAGGGTCTTCACGCGACCCGTCCGTCCGCCCCGGGCCGGGGGGCTCGTGTCAGCCGCGCCGCCGCCACCGGACCCCCTGCGGGGTGTCCTCCAGGAGGATCCCGCGGGCGGCGAGCTCGTCGCGGATCGCGTCGGAGGCCCTGAAGTCGCGGCGCGCGCGGGCCTCCTGGCGGGCGGCGATCCTGGCCTCGACCTCCGCCTCGAGCGCCGCCGCCTCCGCCTCGGGGAGGA
>CAZNSS010000880.1:0-1868 GCA_964575465.1 uncultured Holophagales bacterium
AAATGGCGGGGCCGACGGGGCTCGAACCCGCGACCTCAGGCGTGACAGGCCTGCGCTCTAACCAACTGAGCTACGACCCCGTTTCGAAAGACCGTCCCGTGCGGGCGGAGGCGCATTATACGCAGGAGGCACGACGGCGCAAGCCGAAGGGGTCAGAACGGGTAGCCGATGCTGAAGCTGAGTGCCCCGGTATCCTCGTTCGGCTTGCGGTCGAGGCGGAAGCCGTACTCGAGCCGGAACGGACCGACCGGCGTCAGGTAGTGGAGGCCGAGCCCGGCGCCCCACCGACCCTCCGCCAGGCTCACGTACGAGGGACCAGCCCAGACGTTGCCCCAGTCCGCGAAGAGGACGAGGCCGAGCCCGCCCGTGAGCGGCACCCGCCACTCGAGGTTCGCCAGGAGGAGGGCATTTCCTCCGACGCCGTTCCCGTCGATCTGGACGGTCTGCCCCGGGATCCCGAGGTCGTCGAGCGGGAAGGCGCGGTGCGTCGTCCGGCCCCCGGCGAAGAAGCGCTCGACGATCGGCGTGTCGAGGTTCGGGAGGCAGAGGAGGTTCACCTCCGAGTTGCAGGTCACGAGCGACTTCGTCATTCCCGCCCGGACGCTCGCCACGAAGATCCCGCCTCCCACGGGCCGGTAGGCCGCCAGCTGCGCGAACCCCTTCAGGAAGTGGGCGTCGGCGGACGCGATCGGGAACGCCCACTTCCCCTCGAGGGCCGCGAAGAACCCCTTCGACGGAACGATCGGGTCGTCCCGGGCGTCGACCGCGAGACTCGCGCCGACGGAGTTGATGAAGATCTGCTGGTCCTGTCGCTCGATCTCCGAGAGGATGTCGGGCGGTGCGTCGGGCCTGACGATCTCGTACTGGTATCGGACGGCCCCGCGGAGTCTTCCGACGAGGGGTCGGCCGACCTCGAGGAAGGCCCCTCCGCGCTTGACGGCGTACGACTCCCGGATCTCGTCGGCGAGGTACCCGGTGATCGTCCCGGCGAGGCCGGAGTCGAAGATCGACCGGTCCGCGAGCCGGACGACGAACTGGGAGTCCCTCCTCGAGTACCGGGCCTCCACGAATCCGCCGATCGCGCGCCCGAAGAGGTTCGAGTGCGTCAGCGCGAGCGAGAGGCGGGGGTTCAGGGCTCGCTCCGCCTTCTGGTCGTACTCGAGTCCGAAGCCGTAGAGGAGGCTCCAGGGTTTCGCCTCGTCGACCGTGACGAGGATCGAGCGCGCCTCGCCTCCCTCGTCCGGCGAGAGTCCCGAGACGTCGACCCGCGAGAAGACCCCGAGGCGTTCGAGGTTCTGCTGCGTCCGGATGAGGCGCGCCATCGAGAAGGGGGTCCCTTCGCGATAGGCGAGCTCGCGCTCCAGGACCGGGAGGCGCGTCGCGCGGACTCCCCGCAGGATCGTCTTGCCGAAGACCGCGTGATCTCCCTCGGAGACCTCGTAGGTGACGTCCACGATGGCCGGCGCGTCCCGAGCGGAGGCGAGCCGCGTGGTCCGGCCCTCCACCCGCGCGTCCGGGAACCCGCCGTCGCCGAGCGCCGAGCGGATCGTCGCGAGGTCCGCGTCGACGTCCTCCTGAAGGAACCGGCCTCCTCGCCGCGCCTTGAAACTCTTCGCGAGGGCCGCGGCGTCGAGGGAGCGGAGGCCCTCGACCGAGACCCGGCCGACCCACTCCGGGGAACCTTCGTCGACCCGGAACGTCACGTCCAGCTCGTACGGCAGCGCTCCCGCGACGACCTCCACGGAGCTCGCGCGCGCCTCCGGATACCCGCGGGCGCGGTAGATCGCGGCGATCGACGCGCGGTCGGCCGCGAGGTCCGCGTCGACGAGGCGCCCCTTCTCGAAGAGCCCGCGGGGCCTCGTCCGGAG
>CAZNSS010000881.1:0-1867 GCA_964575465.1 uncultured Holophagales bacterium
CGACGGCTGCGCCGACACCGGAGGCGCCGCTCCCGACGCCGCTCCCCGAGCCGACGAGACCGCTCGTCGTGAAGGTCCCGACGGCGCGGCCGACGGCGAAGCCGGAGGTGCGGATCGCCGACGCGAGGCCGCAGCCGACCGTCGGCGGGGTGGCCGAGGGCCTGTGCGTCACGTCGAGCCCGACGAGCTTCGGGCAGGGAAAGTCCAAGGCGTTCGCCCCGGGCTTCGACGTCTCGGGAGGGCCGCAGGCCCGGGCCGCCAAGCCCGACGCCGGGCTCTTCCAGATCGAGTTCCAGGTGACGCCCCGGAAGCCGGTGGCCGGGGAAAACGTCATGATCGAGGCCTACCTCGCGAACGAAGCCCAGAGGGACCTCTCGCTCGAGGGGGTCGAGGAGACCGCCCCCGGCAGCTTCACGAGCTTCCGCCCCGTCACCTCCCCTCCCCCTCCCGCGAAGGTGAGGGTCGGCAAGAAGGAGCCGCTCTGGGTCTACCAGGGGCCCCTCCGGGTCCCGTTCGTGAAGACGATCCGGGTCACGGACGCCTCCGGGGACTACTGGTCCCGGACGCTCGAGATCGGCCCCTGCGCTCCCTGACCCCCGACACGCCCCTGCTGCCGGGCAGCGCGTCGGCGGTATAGTCCTGCACAGCAGATCGAAGAGTTACGTCCCGGAGGCGTCCGTCGGGGTGCCGTCTCGCGCGTCGTGAGCATCGGCTTCCCGGGAGCACGCCTTCGTGCGAACCGAGGAGGATCGCTCGTGAAGAAGCTCGCTCCGCTCCCCGAGGTTCCGCGTTCCGTCCGGCAGGCGTTCGCCGTCCTCCTCGCCACGACGCTCGGCACGGGAGCCTTCGCGGCCCCCGCGCCGGCGACGGATCCGGTCGTGAAGAAGGCTGGCCCCGGAGAGAGCCCGCGCCTCTCCATCGCGCACGACCCGCTGAAGTGCCTCTCGACGGAGGCGCGGCCCCTGGTCGACGCGCGCGTCCTTCCCGGAAAGGAGATGGAGCAGAGCTTCGTCTACTTCCGCGCCACCGGGACGGAGGACTTCTACTACGTGCTCATGCAGCCGAAGACCGCAGAGGACTTCGTCGGCGAGCTGCCGCGGCCCATGCCGACGATCAAGGGGATCGACTACTACGTCCAGGCCCTCGACCTGCAGAGCCTCCCGAAGAAGACCCCGGAGTACGCACCCCCCGTGACCGACAAGACCGTCTGCCGCGACGAGCGGACCGCGACGGCCGTCGTCACTCCCGCCACCCCGCGCCCGGGTCTCACCGTCGGCCTGACGAAGGCGGGCCAGAACCCGGTCCCCGCGGGATTCAACAAGGAAGACATCGCGAAGGTCATCCTGGTCACGGGCGCGGTGGTCTCGCTCTCGACGGCGATCTCCTCCGGGACGGGCGCGGCGGCGGGAGCCGCGGCGGCGACGGGGGGCCTGTCGACCGGGGCGATCGTCGGCATCGCGGCCGGCGCGGTCGCGATCGGCGTCGGCGTCGCGGTGGCGGCGAACAACGACAGCACGAAGCCGAACACGGCGCCCACGCTCGGCACCGCGAGCGTGACGCCGCTCTACGGCTCGGCTCCGCTCCAGGTGACGGCCACCGCCACGGCCTCGGACCCCGACGGCGACGCCGTCACGCTGACCTGGGACTTCGGAGCCGGCACCGCGACGGGGAACACGGTCACCTTCACCTACCAGGCCGCGGGGACGTACGCCGTCGGCGTGACGGCGAGCGACGGAAGGGGGGGGACGGCGGCGACCGCCGCCGTGGCGACCGTGAAGGTCGACCCGCAGGGGACGCCGCAGTACCTCGCCGGCCAGGCGAGCTGGTCGGGCGACGCCGACCTCGACGTGAGGATCGCGGGCCCGGG
>CAZNSS010000882.1:0-1860 GCA_964575465.1 uncultured Holophagales bacterium
TTGGTGGACTGGCCGATGAACACGCCCATCGAAACCACCGACCCTTCGCCGACGTCGCCTACGAGGCGGGGGGACTCGCGGCCGAGGCCTCGCTCCTCTTCCCGCCCCAGGGCGGCCCTGCGGACGAGGCGTCGCTCCTCGCCGTCGCCCGGGGCGGAGCGACCTTCCGCGGCTACCCCGCGCGCCCGTTCGACGCTCCGGAGGCCCTCGCTGCGGCGAAGCTCGAGGACGGAACGCCCCGCGAGGCGTACGACTCGGCGATCACCCTCTCCGCACGGCTCCTCGCCTGGATCTGGAACGCCGCCGGCGGCGACGCCTCCGTCGCCACCTCGCGCCCCGAGTCGAAAGGACCGTATCAAGTCCGATGAGCACGAAGCGCGCCCTCCTGTCCGTCTCCGACCGAACCGGCCTCCTCGACCTCGCCTCGGCCCTCCGCCGGCACGGGTTCGAGCTCGTCTCGACGGGCGGCACCGGCAAGCACCTCTCCGACGCCGGCCTGCCGGTGACGCAGGTCGCCGACCTCACCGGCTTCCCCGAGGTCTTCGACGGGCGCGTCAAGACGCTCCACCCCGCTCTCTTCGGCGGCGTCCTTTACGACCGCTCGGTCCCGAAGCACGTCGAACAGGCGGCGGCGAACGGCATCGGCCCGATCGACGTCGTCGTCGTGAACCTCTACCCCTTCGAGGAGACGGTCGCGACGGAAGGGACGACGTTCGCCCAGGGGATCGAGAAGATCGACGTCGGCGGCCCCTCGCTCCTGCGCGCCGCGGCGAAGAACCACGCCCACGTCGCCGTCCTCTGCGACCCGGCCGACTACGTCGCCTTCGCCGCCGAGCTCGACGCGAATGCCGGCGCGTCGACGCTCGGCACCCGGAAGCGGCTCGCCGCGAAGGTCTTCCGCCGGACCGCCGCCTACGACGCGGCGATCTCGACCTGGCTCACGGCGCGGACGGAGGGCGACGCCTTCCCCGAGCGTCTCCCGCTCTCGTTCGAGCTCGGCGGGACGCTCCGCTACGGGGAGAACCCGCACCAGAAGGGGTCCTTCTACCGCGACCCGGCGGCGCCGCCGTCGGCCCTCGCGCAGTTCGTCCTCCACCAGGGGAAGGAGCTCTCCTACACGAACCTCCTCGACGCCGACTCGGCGCTCTTCACCTCCCGCCTCCTGCCGCGCGGGGCGCTGACGATCGTCAAGCACCGGATCGCGTGCGGCATCGCGCGGGAGGAGAGCGCCGTCCAGTCGTTCGAGGCGGCGTGGGCGTCCGACCCGGTCTCGGGCTTCGGCGGCGTCCTCGCCTTCACCGGCGTCCTCGACCGGGCCGCCGCCGAGGCGATGACCTCGAAGTTCCTCGAGGTCGTCGTCTGCGAGGGCGTCACCGACGAGGCACGGGCCACCTTCGCCAGGAAGCCGAACCTCAGGGTCCTCACCGTCGCGCCCGACCCGGGCCCCCGGCCCCGGCGCGAGCTGCGCGGGGTCGACGGCGGGCTCCTCGTCCAGGAGGCCGACGTCCTCCCGGGAGACGAGGCGACGTGGACGGTCCCGACGAAGCGGGCCCCGACGGACTCCGAGATGCGGACCCTCCGGTTCCTCGACCGGTCCGTCGCGGGCGTCATCTCCAACGCGATCGTCATCGGCGGCGAGACGGCGACCTACGGGATCGGCGGCGGGCGGACGAGCCGCGTCGACGCGGCCGGCGACGCCGTCGGGAAGGCGGGCGCGCGGGCGAAGGGCGCCTGCGCCGCCTCCGACGCCTTCTTCCCGTTCCCCGACGGCCTCCTCCTCCTCGCGGACGCCGGCGTCACCGCCTGCATCGAGCCGGGAGGCTCCGTGAAGGACGCGGAGGTGATCGCCGCGGCCGACGC
>CAZNSS010000883.1:0-1858 GCA_964575465.1 uncultured Holophagales bacterium
GGGACGAGGAGGAGCCACGGGAGGACGAAGAAGGGCGACATGATCGCCACGGCCTTCCGGTTCCCGTGGAGGATCGGCAGGGTCCGGCATCCCCCGGCGCGGTCCCCCGGGACGTCGGAGAAGTCCTTCGTGGAGGCCGCGCCGACGAGGAAGAGGAAGAAGAGGAAGCCGATGACCCACGGCTCGAGGGCGAAGGCGGGGGCGACCATCGTCCAGCCGGCGACCTTGAGGAGGCATCCGCGCGGGATCGCGATCGTGATGTTGGCCCACATGCCGAGCCGCTTCGTCCGTCCCCACGACGGGAGCGAGTAGACGAGCGTGAAGACGAGGCCGCCGAGGAAGAGGAAGAACGTCTGGTGCGTCTCGAGGGGCGCGAGGAGGCGCGCGGCGAGCCCCTCGCGGGGCGGGACGACGACGAACCAGACGGGAACGGCCGCGAGGACGTAGAGGATCCACGTCAGGACCCAGGTCTCGCGGAGCCCCGCCTCGCCGGTGACGAGCGGCCGGTCGGGCTTGTTGACCCGGTCGACCTCGAGGTCGGTGATCTGGTTCAGGACGTTCGAGGCCGCGTTCAGGAACGACGCGCAGAGGGAGCCGAGGGCGATCGCGCCGACGACGGCCCACGTGAGGCGCCGCTCGGGGTCGGGGTTGTGGACGCTCCCGAAGGCGCAGACCGCGCCGGAGACGATCCCCAGGAGGGGAGGCAGGAGCGTGAAGGGGCGGGTGAGGCGGATCGCGGTGCGAGGGGTCATGCGCGAACTCCGAGGCTACACGAAGTCCTGATATCCTCGCCGGTCGGCCCCCCGGCCCATCGGCCCGGAGGGGGCGCTTTCGTGTCGGAACGCCCCGCGCGGGCGGATCCTGAAACGCGATCGCAAAGAGGAACCATGGCCTGCAAGTACGGCTCCCACCGCGTCCTCGAGCCGAAGGGCGTCCTCCCGCAGCCCGCGCTCAAGCTCGACAACGAGTTCTCGACGATCGCCGAGAACGAGATCCTCGTCGACGTCCGCGCCCTCAACATCGACTCCGCGAGCTTCACGCAGATCGAGGAGGAGGCGGGGGGAGACCTCGCGAAGATCGCGGCGAAGATCCTCGAGATCGTCGCGGCGCGGGGAAAGATGCAGAACCCCGTGACCGGCTCGGGCGGGATGTTCATCGGTACCGTCGCGAAGGTCGGCGCCGCGCTCGCCGGGCGGGACCTCGCGCCCGGCGACCGGATCGCGAGCCTCGTCTCCCTCAGCCTGACGCCGCTGAAGATCGAGAGGATCGTGAAGATCCACCCCGAGATCGACCGGGTCGAGGTGGAGGCGCAGGCCGTCCTCTTCGAGAGCGGCATCTACGCGAAGCTCCCCTCCGACATGGACGAGACGCTCGCCCTCGCGGCGCTCGACGTCGCCGGGGCACCGGCGCAGGCCGCCAAGCTCGTGCGGCCGGGCCAGAGCGTCCTCATCCTCGGCGCGGGGGGCAAGAGCGGGATGCTCGTCGCCTGGGAGGCGATGAAGCGGGTCGGGCCGACGGGCCGCGTCGTCGGGAACGTCTACCTGAAAGAGGACGCGGAGACCCTCCGGTCGCTCGACCTCTGCCACGAGGTCGTCGTCGCCGACGCGACGAGGCCGGTCGCGCTGATGGAGGCCGTCCTGGCCGCGAACGGCGGCGCCGAGTACGACGTCGTCTTCAACTGCGTGAACGTGCAGAACACCGAGCTGAGCTCGATCCTCCCCTGCCGCCAGGAAGGGACGGTCTACTTCTTCAGCATGGCGACCCACTTCGGCAAGGCCGCGCTCGGCGCCGAGGGGGTCGGCAAGGACGTCACGATGATCGTCGGCAACGGCTACACGAAGGGCCACGCCGAGATCAC
>CAZNSS010000884.1:0-1854 GCA_964575465.1 uncultured Holophagales bacterium
GGCCGGAAGAGGCGATGGACTGCTTCCTGAGGACGAAGATGGACGTCCTCGTCCTGGGCGACCTCTTCGTAGAGAGGACGGGGCGTTGAGTTCGTTCACGCGGCGGGCAAAGGTCGTGGCCGTGGCCGCTTCGCTCCTTTTCTCGGGGGCGGCGCGGGCTCAGGACGCGGGGACGGGGGGCGCGCTGCGCCCGGCGAGGTCGCCCGCGATGACGAGCTCGCAGTTCATGGGGTCGTTCCAGTCGTCGGTGACGCTGATCGCCGAGAGGACGTCGCTCGAGGGCGAGGTGAAGGAGTCCCGGGTCCGCCTCGGCCCGCTCAAGCTCCGGCCCATTCTCAACATCGGGAACCTCGGTTACACGAACAACTTCTACGGGACGGGCGAGGAGCAGCCCGAGGGGGATTTCACGGCGACCGTGGAGGGGGGAGTCAAGGCGATCGTCCCGGTGGGGAGCCGGCTCTTCTTCCGGGGGAGCGTCCTGCCGGCGTACACGTGGTACTCGACGAACTCGGATCGGAGCAATTTCGGCGGGACGTACGACGCCTCCGCCTACTACTACCTCTCGCGCTTCTCGTTCGAGGCGCGAGCGGGGAGCTACACCTCGACCGTGAACCTCAGCTCGGAGGTCGAGCAGCCGGTGAAGCAGGACGTCCTCGCAGGGCAGTTCCGCGCCCAGTACGAGCTGGGGACCCGGACGGCCCTCGTCGGCGACCTGAACCTCGCGCGGCGCCGGTACGGCGGCGCGGGGCTCACCGACGAGGACCTGGACACCCTCTCGAAGCTCGACGGGAGCGACGCCGTCTGGAGCATCGGCGTGAGGCGGAAGGTGGGGTCACGACTCCTCCTCGGGGTGAGCTACGAGCAGGGGGACCTCGCCTTCGTCAACGAGGGGGAGCTGCGCGACGCGAAGAGCACCGGCGTGATGGGCTCGGCCTGGCTCGGGAAGAGCCGGCTCGACGTCAACGTCTACCTCGGCTACCGCGACTTCCAGCCGAAGGGGGGTTCGTCGTTCGTGCCGTGGAACGGGCCTTCGGGCGGGGGAACGGTCAGCTACGCGCTCTCGCGCCTCTTCTCGCTCGGGGCCTTCGCGCGGAGCAACCTGATCGCCTCGCTCTACGCGGACAACGCCGTCTACGACGAGCGGCGCGCCGGGGCAACGCTCGGCGTCTCGCCGCGATGGGCGACGCTCTGGGTGACCTACGAGACCGGCGCGAACCGCTACGTCGCCCCCACCGTCCAGCCGGACGCCTCTTCGGTGACGCGGAACGACGACGTGACGACGATCCGTGGAGGGATCCGCGGCAAGGTCGGGAAGTACCTGACGATCGGCGTCGAGGCCTCGCAGGAGGACTACACCTCGAACGTCCCCGGCTTCGACCGGTCGATCTTCCGCATCGGGACGACGGTCGGCTTCGGGGAATCCGGCCGCATCGACATCCTGCGCTGACGGGAAAGGTAGACTTTGAGAATGTCCGGAATTCGCGGCACCGCCGTCGCGGCCCTCGTCGCCGCCTTCGTCCTGGCGGGGGAGGCAACCGCCCAGGTGCCGACGGCCGACTACCAGATCGGGCCGAAGGACCTCCTCGAGATCCGGGTCCAGGAGATCCCGGAGATGAACGTGGAGAGGCGGGTCCAGGACAACGGGTCGATCGACCTCCCGCTCCTGGGCCAGGTCCCCGTCTCGGGCTCCTCCCCGCTCGACCTGCGCGACCGGCTGTCGGCGCTCCTGACGGCGAAGTACGTGAACCAGGCGTACGTCACGGTCAACGTGAAGGAGTACGCGAACCGGCCCATCGTCATCCTCGGGGGGGTCGTCCGGCCCGGGTCGCTGAACCTCGCGGGGCGCTGGACGCT
>CAZNSS010000885.1:0-1849 GCA_964575465.1 uncultured Holophagales bacterium
TCGGGCGGACCGGAGCGGAGGTCCTGGAAGTCGATGACGGCGAGCGCGCCGTCGCGGGCGCGCATGAGGTTGTTCGCGTGGAAGTCCCGGTGGGTCGGGACGGGATCGCCGCCGAGCGCGGGGTCCGCCGCGTCGCGCGCGAGCCGGCCGGCGAGCTCCTCCCAGAGGGCCGCACGGCCTTCCTCGAGCGGCGAGGCGCCGTCGCGATCGAGCGCCCAGCGCCGCGTGTGGGCGAGCTCGGAGCCGAAGAAGGCGGCGTCGAACGGCGGGTTGAGGAGCGCGGCGGTCCGGGAGATCCGCCGAAGCGGCCCGAGGAGCTCTTCCGCCTCGTCGAGAAGGCGGTCCCGCTCGCCGTCAGCGGCCTCCCGGATCTCCGCGGCGAGGTCCCTGTCCCCCAGGTCCTCCACGAGAGCGACGCCGAGCGCCGGGTCGTCGTCGAGAAGCTCCGGGACCCGGATCCCCGCGCCCGCGAGGGCGGCGCCGATCTCCCTCCAGCGCTCCTGCGCCGGCGAGGAGGGGGCCGGGTAGAGGACGAGGACGACCGGGGAGCCGCCCGCCGTGAGGAGCCGGAAGTAGCGCCTCTGCCCGACGTCGCCGGCCAGGGGTTGGATCCCGCCCGAGTGGGGGAGGCCGAAACGGGAGCGCGCGGCCGGGAGCCACGCGCCCTCGCCGGCGGGGCCGAGGTCGGTCACGCCTTGTCGGGAGCCTGCTCGACGAGCTCGATCCTGATGATCTTCTGGTAGGCCCGCGGCCTCCCGCCGCTGCGCGGGTCGGAGGTGTCGGAGTTCGACTCGGTGACGAGCCTGTCGACCACGTCCATCCCCTTCACCACCTCGCCGAAGACGGTGTACTGCCGGTCGAGGAAGGGGGAGTCCTTCACGACGATGAAGAACTGCGAGGAAGCGGAGTCGGGGTCGCTCGCGCGGGCCATCGAGAGGATGCCCCGCTTGTGGGTCACGTCGTTGAACTCGGCCTTGACGTTGAGAGACTTGCCCGCTTTGTCCGTGTTGTTCCCCGTGCCGTAGAGCGCGCTCTTGGCCGGGTCCTTCGTGTACGGGTCGCCTCCCTGGACCATGAAGTCGGGGATGACGCGGTGGAAGAGGGTCCCGTCGTAGAAGCCCGCCGCCGCGAGGTCGATGAAGTTCTTCACGTGCCCCGGCGCCTTGTCGTAGAAGAACCGGATCGTCACGTCTCCCTGGGAGGTCTTCAGGACGGCGAGGGTCTTCGCGTAGTCGCGCGGCTTGGACGACACCTTCTTCTCCTTCTTCTTCGCGGGGGCCTTCTGCGTCGTTGCGGCCCCGGCCGGAACGGCAGCCCCGGCGAGCGCGAGACCCAGCGAGAGGGCGAGGGCGAATCGGGCGTGTCGGTTCGCGAGCACGGGGACCTCCTTTACCGGTTGGCGCGATCGCCCGGGGCGCCTTGTCCCGGCGGCCGGGCGGGGGGGATGATACTTCGCCGGAGCCGCCGTGAAGTTCGCCGACTCGTTCCTCGCTCTCGTCAAGCGCGCCTCGACGGATCTCGACGTGGAGAAGATCCGGGAGGACGTCCGGAGGTTCGCTGTCCGCCACCCGGGCCTCGCGACGCGGCGGAAGGCCGACCGGATGATCGAGTCGACCGCGCGGAAGGCCGCTCTCGTCGGAGCGGTGGCGAGCGTGCCGGCCGGCTGGGTTTCTCTGGCCGCGACCGCACCCGAGCTCTCGACCCTCATCGTCCTGCAGAGTCGCCTCATCGTCGGCCTGCACCTCCTCTACGGCGGCGACCTCGACCCGGAAGAGCGCGCGCTGGAGATCGTCGCCGGCCTCGCGGCGGGGGCGGGCCTCTCGGTGGGGAGGCGCCTCACGGTGCGCCT
>CAZNSS010000886.1:0-1847 GCA_964575465.1 uncultured Holophagales bacterium
TCGCCGGACGGAGCGGGATCGGCCCCATCACCCTCTTCGACGCGAGCGGCTTCCGCACGAAGCTCGCGGCCGAGGTGCGCGAGATGCCCGATCCGGGCGTCTCGCCGCGCCTCCTCCGCCGCCTCTCCCGCACCGACGTCATCGGCCTGACGGCCGCCCGCGAGGCGCTCGCCGACTCGGGGCTCGACCTCGACCGCGAGGACCTCGGGCGGATTGCCGTCGTCCTCGGCGGCGGCGTCTCGGGCCTCCTCGACAGCGAGAACTACTTCCGGGATCTCCTCGTGAAGGGACCGCGCGGCGCGCGACCGACGCGCGTCCTGAACCACCCCCCCGACCAGACGACCGACCGGATCGCCGAGGTCTGGGGCTTCCTCGGCCCGCGGGCCACGATCACGACGGCGTGCTCCTCGTCGTCCACGTCGCTCGGCTACGCGTCGGACCTGATCCGCGCCGGCCTGGCCGACGTCGTCGTGACCGGCGGGGCCGACACGTTCGCGCGCCTCACGCACGGCGGCTTCAACTCCCTGCGCGCCTCCGACTCCGAGCCGTGTCGCCCCTTCGACCGGAATCGCAAGGGTCTGACGATCGGCGAAGCCTCGGGAATTCTCGTCTTCGAGGAGGAGGGTCGCGCCCGGCGCCGCGGCGCGAAGATCCGCGCCCGCTTTCTCGGCTACGGCCTCACGAGCGACGCCCACCACATGACGCAGCCCGAGCCCTCGGGCGAGGCGTGCGCGAGGACGATGCGCGCCTGCCTGAAATCGGCGAGGCTGAACCCGGGCGACGTCGACTACGTGAACGCCCACGGTACCGCCACCGTCCAGAACGATCCCGCGGAGACCCTCTCCATCAAGCTCGCGCTCGGAGAGCGGGCCCGGGAGATCTGCCTCTCGTCGAACAAGTCGATGCTCGGGCACTGCCTCTGCTCGGCCGGCGCGATCGAGGCCGTCGCGACGGTGCTTACGATCGAGACGGGCGTCGTCCCGCCCACCATCAGCTACGTCGAGCCCGACCCCGAGTGCGACCTCGACGTCGTCCCGAACGTGGCGCGCGAGGTCCGGGTCCGCGTCGCCCTTTCGAACTCGTTCGCCTTCGGCGGGAACTCCACCGTCGTCGCGTTCGGACGGGCCTGAGGAACCGCCGTGAGAGAGATCCTCGTCACCGGCGCCGCCGCCGTCACGCCGCTCGGGAGAGACCTCGAGACGACCGCAGCCCGGCTCGCCGCCGGCGAGTGCGGCATCGCGGAAGTTTCCGTCTCCGAGGGCGGAGAACGCCCGGGCGCCGCGTACGCCGCCCGGATCGCCGCCTTCACGACCGAGCCCGAGATGCCGAGGGCGAAGGCCCGCCGCCTCGACCGCGCCAGCCAGTTCGCCGTCGTCGCGGTCACCCGCTGCCTCGCCGAGGCGGGCTGGGTGATGGCGGGGAACGAGGACGAGACCGGAATCCTTCTCGGCACCGGCTCGGCCGGCGCCAGCCCCCTCGTCGAGCTCGAGAGGCAGATGGCCGTCGAGTCGCCCGAGGCGGCCTCGCCCTTTCTCTTTCCCTGCACCGTCGCGAACGCCCCGGCCTCCATCGCCGCGATCGAGCTGAAGATCAAGGGGCCGAACGTCACGATCACGCAGAAGGACCCGGCAGGGCTCAACGCTCTCTTCTACGGCCGCCTCCTGATCGCGGACGAGCGGGCGAGGGCGATCGTCGTCGGCGCCGTCGACGAGTGGAACCTGACCTACCACCTCACGTACGAGCGCCTGCGCGTCCTGAAGACCCCGACGAAGCCGGGCTACGTCCTCGCCGAGGGATGCTCCGTCGTCCTCCTGGAAGACGGCGCCTCGGCCCGCTCGCGGGGGGCC
>CAZNSS010000887.1:0-1847 GCA_964575465.1 uncultured Holophagales bacterium
ACCGGCACGGTGACCTGCACCGCGGCGACGCTCGCCGCCGCGACGAACGCGGTCTTCACGCTCAACGTCACGGTCGCCGTCGGGACGATTCCCGGCACGATCATCTCGAACACGGCCGCCGTGACCCAGACGTCGGGTGAATCGACCCCCGGCGACGAGTCGGCCACCGCGACCACCACGGTGCAGACGCCGCCCGCCGTCTACGCCACGAAGTCCGTCACCGGTCCCGCCTACCCCGGCGGCCCGCTGACCTGGACGATCACTCTCGTCAACAACGGCTCGACCGCCCAGCTCGACAACCCCGGCGACGAGCTCGTCGACGTCCTTCCGGCCGCCGTCACGCTCGTCTCGGCGAGCGCCTCCTCCGGCACCGCGGTCGCGACGATCGCGACGAACACCGTGACGTGGAACGGGTCGGTCCCGGCCGGCGGCTCGGTGACGGTCACGATCCTCTCCCAGGTCAACGCCGCCGCGACGACCGGCCAGGCCATCACGAACCAGGCGACGCTCTCGTACGACGCCGACGGAAACGGCACGAACGAGGCTTCGGCCGTGACGGACGACCCGGGCACCGGCACCGTCGGCGACGGCACGACGATCCTCGTGACGCTCGGCGCGGGCGGCCTCGCGGTCGTCCCCGCGCTCGACGGGTTCGGGCTCGGGGTCCTCGCGGCGCTCCTCGCCCTCGGCGGCGTCCTCCTCATCGGCCGGCGCCTCTCCTAGGGTTCCCGGCAACGATCCGGCCCGGGGGCCGGGAGCCGCGAGGCTCCCGGCCCTCTTTCTTTCCCGCGGATCGGTCGAGGTCTAGGATGGGCCACCACAGCCCGTCGGAACCCGCCCATCTTCACGAGGAGGCCTCCATGCGCCGTCTCCCGCTCGCCCTCGGAGCCGCCCTGCTCGTCACCGCCGCCCTGGCGACGTTCGCGACGACCGCTCCCGCAGGCACGACCGTCCGCCCGGCCGGCCCCTACCAGGGCTCGTTCGAGGTGCAGGCGCTCGCCGACGGCTTCTGGCTGCCGGTCGCCGACCTCTGGTTCGGCGGGCGCTACACCGAGGAGTCCGTCTCCCTGCCCGCCGCCGCCCTCTCGGCGCCCTTCGTCCGAGTCCGTCTCGTTCAGCGCGGCGGGGGCGCCGCCCACGTCGAGAGCGTCTCGCTGGGGACCGCCGCGCCGATCCGCGTCGACGGGGCGTCCGAGCCGGAAGCTCTCGCCCTGGCGCAGCGCACCGACCACGACGTCCTCGCCGCCTTCGGGAAGACTCTCGAGCTGACCTTCCCGGCTGCCGGCGTGGGCGCCTCCCTCCGCCTGAATGCCCGCGTGGAAGGGCCGGTCATCGTCGGCTCTCCCTTCGCCTTCCCTCGCGCGAACCAGTTCCAGCCGCTGACGACGGGTTCTTCGTTCTACCGCTACCTGCCGACGCCCGGCGGCCGCGCACCGTCGTGGCCGGAGGCCCTCGACCCGGCCGAGGCGCTCTTCGCGGAGAGCTGCACGCCGACGACGGGGCACCCCGAGGCGGCGACGTGGGGCTGGGTCGCGAACGACCGCGACACGCTCTACGCCGCGGTCGAGTTCGCGCCCGACAACACGCGCGACGGCGAGAAGGACTGGGCGAGCGTCCAGGTCGCCGTGCGCGGCGGGATCAGGGAGTTCCGCGTCTCGGAGGGGGAGACCCGCTGGGGAACGCCCGACTTCGTGTCGACGCCGCGGGCCGAGTGGCACCACAAGCTCTACCGGTTCGCGATTCCGTTCTCCGAGCTCGGCGCCCGGAACGCCGCCGAGGCCGGCGAGCTGAAGCTCGCGTTCTCCGCCTACGGGACCGCGGCGGTCTCGTGGCTCTCGCCGAACGGC
>CAZNSS010000888.1:0-1846 GCA_964575465.1 uncultured Holophagales bacterium
ACGGCGACGCCCGAGCGACGGAGGTCCGCCGCGAGCGCGAGCGCCGCGGCGCGGTCCGACGGCTCGATGGCGACGAGCGCGACCGGGGCGAACCCGTCGACGGCGGCCCTGCGGAACACCTCGGGAAGGACGTCCACGAGCCGGTCCTCGCCGATGGCGAAGCCGATGCCCGGCGTCTTCGGCCCGCCGAGGTCGGAGACGAGGCGGTCGTACCGCCCGCCGCCGAGGAGAGCGTCCTGCGCCCCCAGCCCCTGCGCGGTCACCTCGAAGACGGTCCGCGTGTAGTAGTCGAGGCCGCGGACGAGCCGCGGCTCGACGCGGTACGGGATCGCGGCCGCGTCGAGGAGCGCGACGAGCTCCTCGTGGTGCGCCCGCGAGTCCGGGTCGAGGTGGTCGAGGACCCGCGGAGCTCCCGCGAGGACCTCGGCGAGGGCGCGGTCCTTCGTGTCGAGGACGCGGAGCGGGTTGTCGCGCAGCCGGCGCCGGTCGTCCTCGCCCATCTTCTCCTCGTGCGCGGAAAGGAAGGCGCGGAGGGCCTCGATGTAGGCGGGGCGGGACTCCTCGCTCCCGACGCTGTTCAGGGAGACGGAGAGGCCCGTGAATCCGAGACGCGTGAAGAGGTCGAAGAGCATGACGAGGAGCTCGGCGTCCGTCGCCGGGTCGGCCGCGCCGAGGACCTCCGCGCCGATCTGCCGGAACTCGCGGTAGCGTCCCTTCTGCGGCCTCTCGTAGCGGTACTGCGGCCCGACGTAGTAGAGCTTCCTCACCCCGCCGGCCTGCGGCATCCCGTGCTCGATGAACGCACGGGCCACGCCCGCCGTGTTCTCGGGCCGGAGCGAGACCTCGCGCCCGCCGCGGTCGGTGAACGTGTACATCTCCTTGTGGACGATGTCCGACGCCTCGCCGACGCTCCGGACGAAGAGCTCCGTCGGCTCGAGGGACGGCGTGCGGATCTCGTCGTAGCCGTAGAGGGAGAAGACGGCGCGCGTCGTCTCCTCGAGGCGGTTCCAGACACGCGTCTCGGGCGGGAGCAGGTCCCGCATTCCCTTTACGCTCGTGATCATCGGGGCGACCTTTCGTCAGAGGACCGGCACAGGGACGGGGATCCCCCGCCCGCGCCGCGCGTCCTCTCGGAGGTACTCCTCCTTGTACTCGAGGTAGTTCTTCCAGTAGGCGTCGAGCCCCTCGGCCTCGGCCGGTGTCAGGGCGCGCCGGAGCCGCGCCGGGCTCCCCGCCCAGAGCGTCCGCGGCGGGACCACCGTTCCGCCGAGCACGAGCGCGCCGGCGGCGACGAGGGCCTTCTCGCCGATCTCGGCACCGTCGAGGACCGTCGCGTTCATGCCGACCAGCGCGCCGCGACGGATCGTGCAGGCGTGGACGACGCAGCTGTGCCCGAGCGTGACCTCCTCCTCGAGGAGGAGCGGACCGACGTCCTTCGTGACGTGGAGGGTCGAATTGTCCTGGACGTTCGTACGGGCACCGATCCGGATCGAGCAGCAGTCGCCGCGAACGACCGAGCCGTACCAGATCGAGACGTCGTCCGCAAGGACGACGTCGCCGACCACCGCGGCGGTCTCGGCGAGAAATACCCTCTCGCCGATCACGGGTGTGGCTCCTCGGTACGGCCGGATGATCATCGTTCTCTCACGGGCGGACGACGATACCAGAACGGGGGACCGTGCACCGAAACCTGTGCACGGTGGCCGGAAGGCGAGAGCGGCAAGGGGTTCCACGCACGCGGCGGGAGCAACTCACAGGGTTTTCCTCAGCTCCATTGGAATCCTTCACCTTGTCTTCATATCGGTGAGCAGCCCGTGGACACGGCGCGACGCGACGGCCGGCGCCG
>CAZNSS010000889.1:0-1840 GCA_964575465.1 uncultured Holophagales bacterium
AGCCCGCGCTCTCCGCGTCGCTCCACGCGGCCTTCGCCTTCCCGCGGGACGGCGTGGCGCGCGCCGGCCGCGTGGGGAGAGCGCTCGTCCTCGCCGCGCGCGCCGCGGGAGTCCGTGTCCACGAAGGAGCGAGGGTGCGGGGGATCGCACTCTCCGGCGGGAGCGTCGCGGGGGTCGAGACGGGGCTCGGGATCCTCCCGGCCGAGGCCGTCGTTCTCGCGGAGAGAGGAGGCCCCGGCCGGGTCGCCGGGGCACCGCCCCTGCATCTCGTCGTCGAGTTCCGGCCCTGGTTGAGGCTCGATGCGGCTTCCGACCCGGACCGGCCCGCGAGGCTCCTCGTCTCGCGGGGAGCCTCTCTCGTGCCGCGCCGTGACGGGACCCTCCTCCTCCTGGGGCGCCCGGGAGACGAGGGGGAGGGCGGGCCGTCGGCGGGCCGGGTCGCGGCCCTCCTCTCGGAGGCAGGCCGGCTCGTCCCCGCCTCCCCGGCCTGGAGGCTCGCCGGGACGGGCTCTTCCCGCGAGAGTTCGGCCCCGGACCGCGTTCCCGTCGTCGGCGAGACGGGCACGCCGGGACTCTTCGTGGCGGCCGGCTGGGGGTCCGACGAGCTGCTCCTCGCGCCGGCGGCCGCGGCTGTGGCGGCGGACCTGGTCACGGGACGGATACCTCCCCTGGCCGCGGCGTCGTTCGCGCCGGCAAGACTCGGCGCCTGACGGGGACGGAATGGTATTCTGCCCGGCTAAGTGTGCGAGGCGACGGGCCATCCCCGTGGGGCCGGCCCGGCAGTCGCCGTTCAGGGAGGACCTCAAATGATGCGTCAGGCGTTCTACTCGGCGGTGCGTGGTGCCGCGGACGTCGCCTGGAGGGGGTTCCAGTGGGCCAACCGCAAGGTGCCCGCCCGCTCCTTCCACCCGGCGTGGTCGCCGGAGCCTCTGCCGAAGAGCCACGAGCGCAGCAAGCCGCCGCTGGGATTCCCGCGACGGACGGATTCCCTCTGCCCCGTCTGCACGCGCGAGGTGCGTGACGCCATCGTGAAGGGGCAGGAAGACCTGAGGGCCCTGATCGAAGGGCACCCGGGCGAGATCCCTGCCGACATCGTCCAGCGGGGCCAGGAGATCTGGATGGTCAAGACGTGCCCGAAGCACGGCACGTTCGAGGACCTGATGTCGAGCGACGCCGACTTCTACCGCCGCCTCGAGGGGAATTTCTTCGGGCGGGACGTGAAGATCGGCAGGGACAAGCTCCACGAGCACGGCTCCTCGTCGATGCGCTACGGCCGCGGCGCGGTCCTGACGGTGGACCTGACGAACCGCTGCAACATGATGTGCAACCCCTGCTTCATGGACGCCAACCAGGTCGGCTACGTCCACGAGCTGACCTGGGACGACGTGAAGGAGATCCTCGACAACGCGGCGTCCATCAAGCCCCGTCGGCAGGTCTCGGTCCAGTTCTCGGGTGGCGAGCCGACCCTCTCGCCCTTTTTCCTCCAGGCGATCCGCTACTCGAAGGAGATCGGCTACTTCGCCACCCAGTGCGCTTCCAACGGCATCCGCTTCGCGCAGGAGCCGGAGTTCGCGAAGGCGGCGGCCGAGGCGGGCCTGCGTCTCGTCTACCTCCAGTTCGACGGGGTGGGGAACGAGCACAACCAGCACCGGGGCGTCGAGAACCTCTACGACGTCAAGCTGCGCGCGCTCGAGAACCTGAAGGCCGCGGGCGTCGACGTGACCCTCGTCATCACGATCGTCAACACGATCAACAACGAGCAGGTCGGCGACATCATCCGGTTCGCGATCCGGAACATCGACAAGATCAACGCCCTCTCCTTCCAGCCCGTCTCCTTCAC
>CAZNSS010000890.1:0-1840 GCA_964575465.1 uncultured Holophagales bacterium
GGGTCCCGACGATGGTCTTCCTCGGGCCGGACGGGAAGGAGTCGAAGCCACGCGTTGTCCAGTTCGAGAAGCCGGCGGCCTTCCTCTCCCGCTTCCCGAAGTGATCCCGCGGGCTCAGGCCCTCGTCGCGCGCCCGAGCTTGACCGCGAGCGCCGCCTTCGCCGCCTGCCGCTGCGCTTCCTTCTTCGTCGCGCCCGTCCCCGTCGCCGAGAGGCTCTCGTCGTAGACCACCTCGAAGACGAACTCCTTCAGGTGGTCCGGTCCGCTCTCGGCGACGAGCCGGTAGGCCGGCAGCGGCTTCCCCTCGCCCTGGGCCAGCTCCTGGAGGGCCGTCTTGTAGTCGTGGAACGAGAGCTCGCCCGGGTCGAGCTCAGAGACGGGCCCGGCGAAGAGACGCCGGGCCACCTCCCGGGCCGCCGGGAGTCCGGCGTCGAGCGTGATCGCCGCGAAGACCGCCTCGAAGGCGTCGGCGAGGAGAGACTCCTTGACGCGCCCTCCCGACCGGCTCTCGCCCGCCGCCAGCAGGAGCGCGTCTCCGAGCCCGAGCTCGCGGGCCTGCCGCGCGAAGCTCGGCTCGGAGACGAGGTGGGCGCGCGCCTTGGAGAGCTGCCCTTCCCGGAACCCCGGGAAGGTCTCGAAGAGCATCTCGGCGACGAGGAACCCCAGGACGCTGTCGCCGAGGAACTCGAGCGTCTCGTTGTCCGGCGCCGGCGCCGACCTGGGCGCCTCGTTCGCGTACGACGAGTGGGTGAGGGCCCGCTCGAGGAGCTCCCGGTCGCGGAACCGGTAGCCGAGGGCCTCCTCGAAGCGCGCCAGCTGGTCGTCGCGTGTCACGGGCGGATCGTAGCGAAGGACGGGCGCGGCGTCGCGGCCGGTGGTGCGGGGACCGGCACCGGACAGCCGCCGACCCGGCTCGCGAACCGGGGACTCCACGGCCCCGTGGCATCGCGTCGTCGGCCGCTGTAGTGTCCCGGACATGAGCACGAGCGCGTACGCCGGCCTTTCGCCGGCCGTCCTCGCCGACATGCGGAGCGGCATCGACGTGCCGGTCCCCTCCACGTTCGGCGCCGGCATGGACCTCTACAGGTTCTCGTCCAGCTACCTCTTCGGGGAGGGCTTCTACGTCTCGCCCTGGTGGTTCAGGGAAGCCGACTTCGACGGCCTCATGGACACGATCCGGGTCCACCCCGACCTCCTGAGCGCCCGGGCCCGCTCCGGGGCCGCGATCCCGATGATCTGGCGCGGGAACGACCGTGCGAACCTCCTCGACCGCGTCGTCACGGTGCGGCTGAAGAGGACCGTCGCCGCGTTCCGCGGCCCCGGGAAGGACCAGACGTCCTCGGGCGGGAAGATCGTCCGCGCCCCTCGCGACGTGATGCAGAACTTCCTTCCCGCCCTCTCGTGGCGAAACGTCCCGAAGCCGAACCTCGTCACGGCGCGGGACCTCTTCACGGCGATGACGGTCCGCCCACTTTCGGCCTCGCCGCGGACGCCGTAGACCGCTCGCTCCATCGGTTCGGCCGGGAGACGACCCGGCGCCGGCCCGACGGCCTGCGCGGAAGTCATTGCCGGAGGAGGGATTCGAACCCTCACGACCCTTTCGGACCTGGGGCTTTTAAGGCCCCTGCGTCTGCCGTTCCGCCACTCCGGCCCTTGCGCGGGCCCCGACGCCCGTCCGACGAGCTTAGCGCGAGGGGCTGATCGGACCCTGCGGCCCGGGTGGCGATCCGGACGGCCCCCTGACGAAAATCCGCCGCGCCTTTCGGCGCGGCGGCGGGTTCTCGCTGGAGGCGACGGTCGGATTCGAACCGACGAATGAGGCTTTTGCAGAGCCTTCCCT
>CAZNSS010000891.1:0-1839 GCA_964575465.1 uncultured Holophagales bacterium
GCATCGACGAGTCCGAGCAGACGCTGCGCGCGGGACCAGGCGCCGCCGCCCGAGCTCTCGCCGAGGGCGACGGCCTTCCGCGCGGCGGCCAGCGCGGCGTCGGGCTTCTTCCCGAGCCGTTCCGCGACGGCGAGGGCGGAGTAGAGGTCGGCCGCGAACGGGGAGCCCTCGGGCAGACCCTTCAGGCCGGCGAGCGCGGAGGCGCGGGCGGCCTTCGCGTCTCCCTGCCGGGCCTGCTCCCGCGAGGCGGCGAGGCGGAGGATCACGACGCGCGGGTCGGCGCTGAGACGGGGCGCGAGCGACTCGATCAGGTCGAGCGTCTCGGGGGAGAGCTTCTCGGCGCCGTCCTCGAGGCTGACGAGGTAGAGGAACGCGTCGCGCGCGCCCGGCTCGAGGAGCCCCGGGTCCTGCTCGACGGCGCGGCTCGCGAGGGGGCGGAGGCGCGGGAGGTCGTTCCGCTGCCCGAGCTGCGCGGCGAGGCTTCCGCAGAGGGCGGGGTCCCACTCCTTCTCGAGCTTTCGGATCCCGTCGGCGATCGCGGTCCGCCCGGCGAGGATCGCGTCTCCCGCGCCGATGAAGTCCTGCGGCGGGTAGACGCCCGAGATCCGGTCGAGCTCGTTCCCCGAGGGGTCGAGGAAGAGGATCGTCGGGAAGGCCCGCACCGCGTAGCGCTGCGCGAGGCGGCGCCCCTCGCCCTTCTCGGCGTCCACCTTCACGGCGATGAACTTCTTCTTCGCCCACTCGCCGACCGTCGGGTCGGCGAAGGTCATGCGGTCGAGCTGCTTGCAGGGCCCGCACCAGACGGCGTAGGCGTCGACCATCAGCGGCTTCTTCTCGGCGCGCGCCCTCTTGAGGGCTTCGGCGAACGGACGCCCTTCCGAGAACGCGATGCCCTGGGCCGCCGCCGTCCCGGCGGAGGTGGTGGCGACGGCGAGGGCGAAGGCCGCGAGGCGGGCGAAACGGCGCATGGGCCGGGATGTAAGCACGCTCCGTTCCCGGGGGTCAAACGCCGCCGGCGCGGCCGGCGGGGTCAGAACGCGGGGCGGAGCGGGTGGGGCGGCACGGCTTCCGGCTCGCCCGGGTAGCCGACCGACTCGAGGAAGAGCCCGGAGGGAGGGACGGTCAGGCGCGCCGGGTCGCCGGTCCGCTCGACGAGGAGCTTCGCGACGTCCTTCTCCGTCATCCGGCCGGCCCCGACCTCGAGGAGGATGCCGACGACGCGCCGGACCATCTTCCAGAGGAAGTGCGAGGCGGAGACGCGGACGAGGACGAGCCCGTCCGCCTCGGGCGGCGCGGTGACCGAGACGCGCTCGACCACGACGATCGTCGAGTCGTGCCCCTCGGGGTTTTCGCAGAAGCTCTTGAAGTCGTGGCGCCCCTCGAGCAGCCGCGCGGCACGCTCCATCGCGGCGACGTCGAGCGCGTCCTTCGCCCAGTAGACGAAGGGCTTTCCGAAGCCCGTGCGGCGCCGGGCGATCCGGTAGCGGTAGATGCGGCGGATGGCGTCGTGGCGCGCGTGGAACGTCGGGGCCGCGTGCGTGAGCGAGAGGACGTTCACGTCGGGCGGGAGGAGGTCGTTCCAGCGCTTCATCGCTTCCGCCGGGTCGCCGACCCGGATCCGGGGGGAGAGGTGAATGGAGGCCACCTGGCCGAACGCGTGGACGCCCGCGTCCGTCCGTCCGGCTCCGTGGACCCGCACTCCCGGGCCCCAGATCTCGTGAGCGGCGGCCATGAGCGTTCCCTGGACGGTCCGTGCGTTGATCTGCGCCTGCCAGCCGCGGTATCGGCCGCCGTCGTACTCGATCGTCGCGCGGAGGACGGGGCCGGAGGGCGCGGAGG
>CAZNSS010000892.1:0-1837 GCA_964575465.1 uncultured Holophagales bacterium
AGCAGAGCGACTTCACGGCGAGCCCGGAGGACACGCGCTGGCGCGAGCTGATCGCAGAGGCGGACGCGACGGGCCTCGGCGAGGCCAGGAAGGTCTTCACGAACGCGCGGAACACCGCCGACCGGCTGATGCGGTTCAACGGGATCGAGGCCGAGGCGCTCTACCACCCGCCGCCCCTCGCCGGCCGCTACCGGGACGACGGACCCGGGCGCTACGGGCTCGTCGTCGGGCGGCTCGACCCCTGGAAGCGGATGGAGCTCGCGATCGAGGGGGCCGCTGCGGGCGGCTTCCCGCTCGTCGTCGCGGGCTCGGGGCCCGACGAGGAACGGCTGCGGAAGGTCGCAGCGCGAAGCGGGGCCGACGTCGACTTCCGCGGAGCGGTCTCCGACGAGGAGCTCATCGCGCTCTACGCGGGGTGCGGCGCCGTCCTCTTCACGCCGGCCGACGAGGACTACGGCTACATCGCCCTCGAGGCGTTCCTCTCGAAGAAGCCGGTCGTCACCTGCACCGACTCGGGCGGCCCGCTGGAGTTCGTCGTCGACGGCGAAACGGGCCGCGTCACGGCTCCCGACGGGAAGGCCGTCGGCGCCGCCGCGGCGGAGCTCCTTGCCGCGCCGGCCGCGGCCCGCGGGATGGGGGAGAAGGGTTTCGAGTCCGTCCGCGGGATGACCTGGGACGCGGTCGTCGCGACGCTCCTCCGCGCGGGCGGCCTCGCGTGACGCCCCCGACGCTCGGCTTCGTCAGCCCGCTCCCGCCGGTCCGTTCCGGCATCGCGGACTACTCGGCCGACCTCCTCTCCGCGCTCCGCGGCGAGATCGACCTCGTCACCTACGAGCCGGACGAGGCGAGGAAGGCCTACGCGGAAGGGCACGCGGCCGTTCTCCTCCAGGTGGGGAACGACCCCCTCCACCTCCCGTCCCTCGAGGCCCTCCGGGAGAACGGGCGCCGCGTCCCTTCCGTCCTCGTCCTCCACGACTACTCGCTGCACCACCTCTTCGCCGCGGCCTACCTCGACAAGGGGCGCGTCGAAGACTACGCGAGGGAGCTGGAGCGTTCGCACGGAGAGCGGGGAAGGGAGCTCGGCGACCGGGCCCGCGCAGGCGAGAGGCACCCGTTGTGGGACCTCGCGCCGTGGGAGTGGCCGATGTCCCTCGCCGCCGTCGGCGACGCGGCAGCGGTGATCGTCCACTCGCGCATCGTGCGCGGGGCGCTCCTCCGGGAACGGGCGGAGATCCCGTCGTTCGAGATTCCGCACCTCGTGGCGCCCGCCCCGGCCCAAGACCGCGTCGCGGCGCGCGCGGCGCTCGGCCTCCCCGCGGACCGCGTCGTCGCCGCCACGCTCGGGATCGTGACTCCCGCCAAGAGGATCGGGAAGCTCCTCGAAGGGCTCGCGCTCCTTCCGCCCGGCCGACGGCCGCTGCTCGTCGTCGGCGGGGCGGTCGGCGCGGGCGACCCCCTCCTTTCGACGGTCCGGGAACAGGGCCTCGACGAAGACGTCCTCTTCACCGGCTACCTTTCCGAGGACGACTTCTGGCGCCTCGCGCGGGCGGCTGACGTCGCCGTCAACCTCCGGTTCCCGACGGTGGGCGAGACGTCCGGCGCCGTCTGCCGTCTCGCGGGCACGGGGCTCCCCGTCGTCGTCAGCGACGTCGGCTGGTTTCGCGAGCTCCCTGGGACCTTCGCCTCCCGTATCCCGGTCGGCGACGGCGAAGCCGAGGCGATCGCCCGCGAGCTGAGCGCCCTCGCGACCGACGCGTCGCTCCGGTCGGCCCGTGCGGCTGCCGCGAAGGCGTGGGGCGACGCGCGGAGCCCGGCGAGGATCGCCGCGGCCTACGCC
>CAZNSS010000893.1:0-1831 GCA_964575465.1 uncultured Holophagales bacterium
TCGCCGTCGACCGCGCGGTGACGAGGCCGATGACGTCGTCCACGCTCTTCCCCGACACGCCTGCCTCGATCGAGGAGAGGAGCCCGAGGCCGGCCGGATTCGCGACGGCCGCGGTGGCGTCGTCGGCGATCGCCGTGAAGGCCCCTCCCATGGCGAGCGACTTGCCGCCGGGGTTCGTCAGGTTGAACGTGATCTTCGAGAGGAGCGCGGACTCGACCTGCGCGGCGGCGGGCGCGGTGAGGGCGAGGAGGAGGAACGGGACGAGCCTTTTCATCGGAGGGTCTCCACGAGCTCTTCGACGGGGCGAAGGGTGAGGGCGACGAGCGCGGGGGCGCCGGCGGCCGTCGACACCTCCTGCTCCGCGCGGGACGTTCCGGGGGCCGGCTCGGCGACCGTGACGCGGTAGCGGCCGGGCGGCACCGCGAGGACGAGCGGGGTCTCGGCGGGAGACGGCAGCGGCTGGGCCGTTCCGTTCTTCACGTCGACGACGGAGACGACGACGGCCCACGGGACGGACGTGATCCGGACCTCCGCCGTCCGTGGAACGGGGCGGGGGGCCGCCTCCACGGTCCTCGGCGCCGGAACGCCCCCGGGGTTGCGCGTGAGGGCTCCCCAGAGGAGGAGGCCGAGGAGCGCCGCGGCGGCGAGGACGACGCCGGCGATCCGCCGCGTGGCGAACGCATTCACGGGGCCCTTCCCCGCGACGAGCTGGGTCGGGGCCGTCGTTCCCCGCGGCGGGGGCGTCGAGCCGGGTGCGTCAGCCGTCCCCGCCTCGACGCGGGCGGTCGAGCCGGGTGCACCCGTGCTCCGGAGGACCGAGACGAGCCGGTCGGTGATCTCCCGGTAGCTCTGCGGCCGGTCCTCGCGCCTCTTCTCGAGCATCTGGCCGATGAGGCGGACCAGCTCCATCGGGAGGGCCGGCGAGCCGGGCGGCGCCGCGACGGGAGGCGGCGCGAGGTTCAGGTGGGCGGCGATGTACTCCACGGGGGCGCGTCCCTCGAACGGCCGGCGCCCCGCGAGGACCTGGTAGAAGATGACCCCGAGGCTGTAGACGTCGCTCCTCCAGTCGAGCGGGACGCCCTGGCCGAGCGACCCGAGCTGCTCGGGCGAGCCGTAGGCGACCTTCCCGAGGAAGAAGCCGGTGGCGGTGAGCGACTCCGTCGTCGCCGACTCGAAGAGCTTCGCGATGCCGAAGTCGAGGAGCTTGACGTTTCTCTCTCCTCCCGCCTCGACGACGAAGACGTTGTCGGGCGAGAGGTCGCGGTGGACGATGCCGCGCGAGGCGAGGTACTCCATGCCGTTCGCCGCCTGGATGAGGAGCGGGAGCGTCTCGGTGAACGGCCGTCCGGCAAAGGCCCCGATCGGCTTCCCCTCGAGGTACTCCATGGCGAGGAAGGGCGTTCCGTCCTCCTCGCCGATCTCGTAGAAGGTCACGATGTTCGCGTGGAGGAGCCCCTGCAGGATCTCCGCCTCCCGCGTGAAGCGGACGCGCGCCTCCGCGACGTGCGGGGCCGACTCGTCGCCCGCCACCTCGGTCTCGCGGATGACCTTGAGGGCGACCGTCCGGCCGTCGCGCTCGTCGACCGCCCGGTAGACGATCCCCATTCCGCCGCGGCCGACGCGGCGGACGATCCGGTAGTGGGCGATCCTCTCGACGGCGGGCGGGTTCAGGTCTCCTCCGGGGGGCCTTCGCTCCCGCCGAGGTTAACCCGTGCCCGCGCGCGGAGGTCGGAGGGCTTCACGCCCTGCTAGCGGCCCGTTCCCGCCGAGGCGGGGCGGAGGAAGACGTTCGCCGGGTCGCCGGTCACGAGGTTGATCTTCGAGACGAACG
>CAZNSS010000894.1:0-1829 GCA_964575465.1 uncultured Holophagales bacterium
GGTCGGACGCCCGCCGCTTCCTCGCCGCGGCCCGCTGACCGGGCCGTCCCCGGGTCCCTCGGAGCGGGAAATGGCCCCCCGTCCGGCCCCGGACTAGAATCCGCCCCGCCCGTCCGGGCGAACGAGATCCGAAGAGGGGACTCCGAATGAAAGTCCACGAGTACCAGGCGAAGGAGATCCTCCGTCGCTACGGTGTCACGACCCCGAAGGGGCACGTCACCGACAGCCCGGAGGAAGCCCGTCAGATCGCGAAGGACCTGGGCGGCAAGGCCGTCGTGAAGGCCCAGATCCACGCCGGCGGGCGCGGCAAGGGGGGCGGCGTCAAGCTGGCGAAGACGCCCGACGAGGCCTTCGAGCACGCCAAGGCGATCATCGGCATGCAGCTCGTCACGCACCAGACCGGACCGGAAGGGCGCAAGGTCAAGAAGGTGCTCGTCGAGGAGGCGGCCAACATCGCCCAGGAGCTCTACCTCGGGATCACGCTCGACCGGGCCATCGGCAAGCCGGTCCTCATGGCGTCGAAGTTCGGCGGCATGGAGATCGAGGAGGTCGCCCACAAGGACCCGACGGCGATCCTCAAGGAGCCGTTCGACGCGATCGCCGGCCTCCAGCCCTTCCAGGCACGGAAGGTCGCCTACGCGCTCGGGCTGACGGGCGACACGCACAAGAAGGCGGTGCCGTTCCTCCTCGCCCTCGCCAAGGCCTACGTCGAGACCGACTGCTCGCTCGCCGAGATCAACCCGCTGATGATCACCGCCCAGGGCGACGTCGTGGCGCTCGACGCCAAGATGAACTTCGACGACAACGCCCTCTTCCGCCACCTCGACATCAAGGAGTTCCGGGACCTCGACGAGGAGGACCCGCTCGAGGTCGAGGCGTCGAAGTTCAACCTGAACTACATCAAGCTCGACGGCAACGTCGGCTGCATGGTGAACGGCGCCGGCCTCGCGATGTCGACGATGGACATCATCCAGTACGCCGGCGGGAGCCCCGCGAACTTCCTCGACGTCGGCGGCGGGGCCAACGAGGAGCAGGTCCGCAACGCGATGCGGATCATCCTCTCGGACCCGAACGTCAAGGGGGTCCTCATCAACATCTTCGGCGGCATCATGCGCTGCGACATCATCGCCAGCGGCGTCGTGAAGGCGGTCAAGGAGATCGGCTGCACCATCCCCGTCGTCGTCCGCCTCGAGGGGACGAACGTCGAGGAGGGGAAGGCGATCCTGAGGGACTCCGGCCTCGCCGTCATCCCGGCCGACGGGATGAAGGACGCCGCGGAGAAGATCATCGCCGCGGTCGCGAAGGGGGGGAACTGAGATGGCCAGCTGGCTCAGCACCGAGACCCGGGTCCTCGTCCAGGGCCTGACGGGGCGCGAGGGGAAGTTCCACGCCCTCGCCGGTCGTGACTACGGCACGCAGGTCGTCGCGGGCGTCACCCCCGGCAAGGGGGGCACCGACGTCGAGGGGATCCCGGTCTTCAACACCGTCCACGAGGCTGTCGAGAAGACGGGGGCGAACGCCTCGCTCCTCTTCGTCCCGCCGCCGGCCGCGGCCGACGGGATCATGGAAGCCGCCGACGCGAACGTCGCGCTCGTCATCGCGATCACGGAAGGGATCCCGGTCAACGACATGATCCGGGTCAAGGCGTTCCTCGCGGACCGCCCGAACGTCCGCCTCGTCGGCCCGAACTGCCCCGGCGTCATCCGCCCGTCGGCGAAGGTGAAGCTCGGCATCATGCCGGCCCGGATCCACCGTCCCGGAAAGGTCGGCATCGTCTCCCGCTCGGGGACGCTCACCTACGAGGCGGTCGGCCAGACGACGGCGCTCGG
>CAZNSS010000895.1:0-1829 GCA_964575465.1 uncultured Holophagales bacterium
CGTCCGCGTCTTCAGCTGCGCGTGGACCTCCAGCCCGATGACCGGCTCGAACGCGTGGGCGGACATACGAGAAGCGAGTCTAGCCGAGCGGGGGACGTCTCCGTCGCCCGGGGGGCGGAGCGACGATCAGGGGAAGACCTTCCCGGGGTTCAGGATGCCGAGCGGGTCGAGCGCGTCCTTGACGGCCTTCATCGCCGCGAGCGTCGCCGGTGACAGGCGGAGCGGCAGGGCGTCCCGCGCCGCGACACCGACACCATGCTCGCCGGTGACGGTCCCCCCGAGGCGGCACGCCTCCGCGTAGATCGCGCGGGTCGCCGCCGCGAACCGCGCCTCGTCGCCCCCGCCGTTCCCCTCGCGATAGACGTGGACGTGGAGGTTCCCGTCGGCGGCGTGGCCGAAGGCGGCGGTCTGGAGCCCGGCCTCTCCGGCGAGGCGCCTCACGCCGCGGACGAGCTCGGCGAGCGTCGTCCTCGGGACGGCGAGGTCGAGCTCGCTGGAGGAGCCGAGCTCGCGCACCGCCTCGCCGATGCCGCGGCGGACCTCCCACAGCTCGCGCCGCTTCGCCTCGTCCGTCGCGAGGACGACGTCGAGCGCGCCCGCCTCGAGCACGACCTCGCCGCAGCGGGTCACGTCGCGCTCCACCTCCTCGTCGCCGCCGCCGTCGAACTCGACGAGGAGGCGTGCCTCCGCCTCGGGGAACGGCACCGGAAGGCCTTTCTTCCGGAAGGAGACGTCGACGCACGGCTTGTCCACGATCTCGAGGGCCGCGGGGACGAGGCCCGCGAGCGAGATCGCCCCGACGCAGGCCGCGGCCTGCTCGAGCGTCGCGAAGGGGGCGACGAGGACCGCGGCCGCGCGCGGCTTCGGGATCAGTCGCAGCCACGCCTTCGTGACGACGGCGAGCGTCCCCTCGCTCCCGACGAGGAGCGAGGTGAGGTCGTAGCCCGCGACGTCCTTCCGCGTCTTCCCCCCGGTGCGGAGGACCTCGCCCGAGGCGAGGACCGCCTCGAGCCCCATGACCCATTTCGAGGTGACGCCGTACTTGGCCGCGTGGGGGCCACCGGCGTTCTCGGCGACGTTCCCGCCGATGCAGCAGGAGCCGCGGGAGGCGGGGTCGGGCGGGTAGAAGAGGCCGCGCGCCTCGACCGCCTCGTGGAGCGTCTGCGTGACGACACCCGCT
Organism: uncultured Holophagales bacterium; assembly: GCA_964575465.1. Taxonomy (GTDB): domain Bacteria; phylum Acidobacteriota; class Thermoanaerobaculia; order UBA5066; family UBA5066; genus UBA5066. Next base: position 1,181 of record CAZNSS010000895.1, read on the forward strand.
TCCACGACGGCGACGAGGTTCGCCTCGTCGATCTCGAGGATCGACGTCATCCGGTCGACCGCGAGGGCGAGGCCGCCGCGGAGAGGCAGCGCGCCGCCGGAGAGGCCGGTTCGGCCCGCCTGCGGCGTCACCGGGATCCGCCTCTCCGAGCAGAAGCGGAGGAGGGCCGAGACCTCCTCGACCGTGCGCGGCCGCGCGACGGCGCCCGGCGCGGCGGCGAAGTCCTCCGTCCAGTCGTGCGCGTAGGGCTCGACGTCTTCCGGCGCGACGAGGAGGTGGGCACCGCCGACGATCGCCGCGAGCGACGAGAGCTCGTCGGGTGTGAGGGCTCGGCGCGCTTCGGAGAGGTTCCGCATGCGGGGAGTCTAGAATCACCGGTCCCGGCGCCGCGAGGCGCTCCCTCTGATGGAACGTCCTTCCGCACCGCAGCCGCACGCGCCGGGCCGGCGAACCGACGCCCCGCCGATCGTGTCGCGCCTGACGAACCTGACGTTCGGCCTCTGGTTCCCGTTCTTCCAGTGGCTCGTCCTCCGGTTCCCGCCGGAGTGGGTGGCCCGCCTCGCCGCCGCGACGGCCGAACGGGCGATCTGGTCCCGCGAGCCGGTGCGCGAGGCGATCCTCGAGAACCACGCCGCGCTCCTCGGGCTCC
>CAZNSS010000896.1:0-1823 GCA_964575465.1 uncultured Holophagales bacterium
CCCGCTTTCCGAAGACCTTCCTCCGCTCGAGCGGCTGGACGATCGACGTGCCGACGGGGACGGCCGTGAGGGCCGTCTTCGCCGGCGACGTCGTCTACGCGCAGTGGCTGAAGGGCTACGGGAACCTCGTCGTCCTCGACCACGGGGACGGCGTCTTCACCCTGTACGGCCACCTGATGACCGGGACCGCGGCGCGGGGGACGCGCGCCGCGCTCGGGGAGGTCATCGGGCGGGTCGCCAATCCCCCGGAAGAGGAGGTCCCGGGGGCCTACTTCGAGATCCGCGAGAGCCGCACTTCCGTCGACCCGCGCGGCTGGCTCCGGTAGGTCGTGTGCAGCCCGGTGGGGCCGTTTGTCACGACCCCGCCCGCGCCGGCACGTCCCGTGGAAACCGGCCTGGCGCGATCCCGTATCATCGAGGTGTGACGAAGTCCCGGCTCGCCTCGCTCCTCGGGTCCCTCGCCCTCCTCGGCACGCTCTTTGTCGTCCTCCCCGGCCTCGGGGCGGACGAGAAGAAGGAGAAGGGGGGGAAGGACGCCCTCTACCGGCCCCTCGGCCTCTTCACGGAGGTCCTCTCCCTCGTGAGGGGGAACTACGTCGAGAAGGTGGAGGTCAAGCCGCTCCTCGCGGGGGCGTTCGCGGGGATGACCGAGGCGATGGATCCCTTCTCGGAGTACGTGCCGCCGGAGAAGATGGCGGCCTTCGAGACCTCCCGGACGGCGCGCGAGAAGTCGGACCACGTCGAGTCCGGCCTCGTCCTGGCCCGCAGGGCCGGCTACCCGATTGTCGTGACGGCCGTCCCCGGGAGTCCGGCCGCGGCCGCCGGCATCCGGACGGACGACCTCGTGGAGAAGGTCGACGGCGTCTCGGCCCGGAGCCTCGCGCTCTGGGAGGTCGAGGCGATGCTCTCCGGCAAGCCGGGCGGCCGCGCGAGCATCCTCGTCGTGCGGGACTCGAAGCCGCGGCGGCAGACCGTGGACATCGTCCGCGCGTCGTGGACGCCGACCCTGCCCGCGGCGGAGAGGGTCTCGGGCGAGCTCGTCGTGAAGATCCCCTCGTTCGGACCCGGCACGGCCGATGCCGTCGGGGCGATCCTCGCCCCGCTCGACCGGACCAAGCCCCTCGTGGTCGACCTCCGCGGAAACGCGTTCGGCAGCTGGGACGAGGCCGCGAAGGCGGCGGCGCTCCTCGGCCCGGCCGGCCCGCTGGGCGACCTGCGCGGCCGGAAGATCCCCGGGAGGAGCTGGAAGGCGGAGCCGGGCCAGCGCGTCCACGAGGGAGGCCTCGTCCTCCTCGTCGACAGCGGCACGGGCGGCCCGGCCGAGCTCTTCGCCGCGGCGCTCCGCGAGGGGGCCGCGAAGGAAGTCGGGTTCGACGTCGCCGCCGCCATGAAGCGCGACGAGAAGAAGGCGGAGGGCGACGAAGAGGTCCCCCAGAAGCCGGTCCCGGCTCCCGACCTCAAGAAGCTCCGTGTCCGCGTCGTCGGGGAGCCGACCTTCGGCATGGGGCTCACGCAGGAAGTGGTCCGCCTGGCGAGCGGCGGCGCGCTCCGGATCACGGTCGGCAAGGTGCGGACCGCGGCGGGACGCTCCCTCTCGCCGCGCGGGCTCGAACCCGACGACCGGGTCTTCCACACCCTCCCCGAGGAGGGAGAGCCGGGGAAGGCCCGCGATCCGTTCCTCGAGCGCGCCCTCAAGGTCGTCTCCGAGCTGCCGGCCCCGCCCGCCCACCACGCCTCGTGACCGCGGCGCGAAAGCGCGGAGGCTGCGGCCGGACGCTCGGCCTCCTCCTCGGACTCGCCGTCCTCTTCGCGCTGGCGGCGGG
>CAZNSS010000897.1:0-1821 GCA_964575465.1 uncultured Holophagales bacterium
CCCGCTCGGCCCTGTCGAGCTGCATCGAGGAGACGCCGAGGTCGGCCAGGACGCCGTCCACCTCGGACAGCGCGAGCCGGTCGAGGTGGAGGGCCAGCTCCTCGTGGCGCCCCTCCACGGCGACGAAACGGTCACCGAACCGGGCGAGCCGCTCTCGCGCGAACGCGAGGGCGTCCGGGTCGCGGTCGATTCCGACGAGACGGGCCGCCGGCGAGGCTTCGAGAATCGCCTCGGCGTGCCCGCCCAGGCCGAGGGTTGCGTCGACGAAGACCCCGCCCCGGCCGGGACGGAGCGCGTCGAGGACCTCGCGAAGGAGGACGGGGACGTGCGCAGGCCGCTCCACACAACCTCGGCGTCAGAGAGAGCGGGCCAGATCGTCGTAGTCCTCATCGGTGATCGGCGCGGAGGCGAGGGCGGCGAAGTGGCGGGTCTTGTCGACGACCTTCAGCGAGTTGGCCTGGCCGAGGACGAGGACCTCGCTCCCGACGCCCGAGGTCTCGCGAAGGAGCGCGGGGATGAGGATTCGTCCCTGCCCGTCCATCCGGACCGTCTGTCCGTAGGTGTTGTAGCGCTCGAGGAACTTCGCGCGGGTGCGGTGCACGAACGGCAGGGCCGCGAGCTTCTCCTCGAAGGCCGCCCAGACCGGCAGCGGATAGACGAGAATCTCGACGCCGGTGACCGACGTGACGAAGAACTCCCCGCCGCCCGCCGACTCGACCGCCTCGCGAAATTTCGCCGGGACCTTGAACCGGCCCTTCTCGTCGACTGTCGACTCGGCACTGCCGCGGAGGTGTTCCATCTCTCGTTTCGGGAAGAGGGGGCGAGGGTGGCGACCACGGCGTCCTCTACGCCCATGATCGACCACTTATAGCCACTTTTTCCCACGCGGAGTATCGGCCCCTGTTTCTTGGCGCGTCAAGGAGAAAGGGCCGCGAGGTGCTACCCTTGATGCATCTCGTGACCTCTTCCGAAGCCGCCACTTACGCTGAACAGACGCCCCTTCTCGTCGCCGATGTCGAGTCCCTCGGCCGGCTCCTCGAGGACCTCGCGGCACATCGCGGCGACGCCGTCGCGCTCGACACCGAGGCCGACTCCTTTCACCACTACTTCGAGAAGGTGTGCCTGCTGCAGCTTTCGCGCGACGGCGCCGCCTGGCTCGTCGACCCCCTCGCCGGGCTCGACCTCGCTCCGCTCTTCGCGCTTCTCGCGGACCGGAGGCTCCTCCTCCACGGCGCCGACTACGACCTGCGCCTCCTCCTGCGCGGGTACGGCTTCCGGCCGCGAGAGATCTTCGACACGATGTTCGCGGCGCAGCTGCTCGGGCTCCGCGAGATCGGCCTCGCCGCCCTCCTCTCCACGCGTCTCGGCGTGACGCTCGACAAGTCGAGCCAGCGCGCCGACTGGAGCCGCCGCCCGCTCGCCCCCGCGCTCGTCACGTACGCCGCGGCCGACGTCCTGCACCTCCACTCTCTCGTCGCCTCCCTCGAGGCGGACCTCGCCGCCTGCGGCCGCACGGAGTGGCACGCCGAGGAGTGCGCCCGCCTGATCGCGCAGGACCTCTCGCCCGCCCCGGAGGACCCGGAGACCGACTGGAGGATCAAGGGTTCGAACGGTCTCGCACCGAAGGAACGCGCCTTCCTGCGCGAGCTCTGGCACGCCCGCGAGGAGCGGGCCCGCGCGCTCGACCTGCCGCCGTTCCGCGTCCTCCACAACGAGGCGCTGCTGGCGCTCGCGCGCCGCGCCGCGACCGGGGAGCGCGACCTCTCGAAGCTCTTCCCGCGCCCCGTCCCCTCCGCCTTCGCCGGAAACGACGACCGGCGG
>CAZNSS010000898.1:0-1814 GCA_964575465.1 uncultured Holophagales bacterium
CGCCCTCGTCGCGGGCCGCCTCGCCGACGGGCCGCGGCGGCTCGCCGTCGGCGTCTCGATCGCCCTCAACCTCCCCCCGCTCCTCGTCCACCCGTCGCTCGTCGACACCTACGTCGCGAACGGACGCCGCCCGCGCCTGACGCCGGAGCTCGAGCGGCAGGTCCCGGCGCTCGCCGTCGAGCCCGACGACAGGGGCGTGCCGAGCGTCCCGCCCGACCAGGTCCTCGCCACGATCCCGTCCGCGGCGCCCCACCTCGTCTTCCCCTGGTACTTCGCGGCGTCGCTCGCCGGCTCGCCCGAGGCCGTCGCGGCGCGCCTGGCGCGCCCTCCCTGGTACGAACGGCACCCCGAGCTCGGGCCGAGGCTCGTTCCGTTCCCGCCGGAGCTGGCGGCGATCGTCGCCCCTCCGCCGCGCTGGGGGTTCCTGGGGCGCTCTTTCTTCCGCGGCGTCACCGATCCCGCCTGCGGCTCGGTCTACATGCAGTCCCTCGCGGGGCAGGTCCTCCGCGCCCACGAGACGGGGCGCTTCGAGACGGGGCTCGCGCTCGCCGATCGGCTCCTGTCGATCGATCCCGGGGAGGAGAGCGACGCGCTCTACGCCGAGAGCCTCCGACTCCTCGGGCGCGCGGGCCCGGCGCAGGAGTTCCTCGCCTCCCTCCCGCGCGAGCGGGGCGCGAGCCCCTCCGTCCTCGCCGTCTTCGCCCTGCTCTCGCGGGACCGTGGAGAGCTCCCCCTCGCCTCGCGCGCAGCCCGCGAGGCCGCACCGTGGTTCCCGGGAACGCCTCTCGCCCGGAGCCCGTCGAGCCCCGCCGGGTGGCCCCGCACGTTCGCCGCCTTCACGCGACGCCAGGAGTCGGGGATCACCCCGGCCCTTCCCGCCGTCGGCGCGACGCGCTGAGCCGGGTCAGGAAGCCGCGCCGAACCGGACGCGGTAGTCCGCCGCCGAGAGCGCCTCTTCGTCCACCGGGAGGCCGGCAGTGCGGTACGCCCCGACGACCGCGCGGAGCGCGGCGGGAAACGGGCCTGCCGGCGAGGCCTCGATCCGAACCCCGAGACCGCTCCCCTCGAAGCGCCGCGCGAGGCCCGAAGGGGTCCAGCCGGAGAGGAGCGCCGTCGCCTCTCTCCCCGCGACGAGCCCGCCGTGCAGGAGCGTCTCGACGATGCTCGCGTGGACGGGGTTGCGGACGGCGAGCGTGAGCCCGGCCCCTGCGGAGCGCACCGCGACGTCGGCGACGGGGTCCTCCCCCCCGAGCGGCCCGTCGTCCTCCGGGGCGCCACGAATTCCCGACTCCCCGGTTCGCGCCGAGGGCTCGGCCGTCCCGAGCCACTGCACGGCGTCGAGATCCTCCGGCTGGAGGGCCGTGGCGGCGAGCAGCGCGGAGCGGTCCGGCCCCGAGAGCGAGGTCCGCGCCGCGGCCGCGCGGAGCGACGTGACGCGGAAGCCGCACGCGGCGAGGAGAGCCGTCCACCCTTGCCGCCCGGCGTAGGTCCGGTGGTCGTCCGCCACGATCCCTTCGAGCTCGCGGTCCCATCGGCCCCGGAGCGCCCCGCCCAGGACTGAGGCGTGCGTCGCGTTCGGGAGGGAGAAGACGAGGAGCCCTCCGGGCTCGAGCGCACCGCGCAGGGCACGAAGGACGGCCACCGGGTCGGAGAGGTGCTCGATCACGTCGGCGAGGACGACGACGTCTGGCCTCCGGTCGAGAGTCGCCACCGCCTCCTCGGCGGGAAGGGCGAGGACGCGAGAGAGCCGCCGCGACGCGACGCCCGCCGCGGCGGCGTCGAGCTCGATCCCCGTGACCCGCGCGCCGCGCGCC
>CAZNSS010000899.1:0-1811 GCA_964575465.1 uncultured Holophagales bacterium
GGGTGTCGAGCGTCAGGCCCAGCTTCCGGAAGTCGCCCTCGGCCTCGTCGACGAGACCCGTCGCGAACTTGAGCCGGTCCTCGTTGACCTCCTCGGGAGTCAGGTTCGCGAGGACGCCGCGCAGGTGCCCCTCGAGGCTCTCCTTGGCGACGCGGGCGATCTCGGCCGGGTCGCGCCCGAGGAAGCGCTCGATGGCGTTCCCGACGACCTTCGGGTCCGACGAGATCTTCACGTTCGCGATCGCGTGGACCCGGAGCGGGATCCCCCCTTTCGAGTACGCGTTCGCGACCTTCAGGTCGATGGGGATCGACAGGAGGCTCATCCGGTCGACCTGCTCGAGCAGCGGGATCCGGACCGAGCGGCCGCCGAGGACGACCCGGTACCCCACCTGGCTCCCGTCGGCGAGCTTGCGCTTGCGGCCGGAGAAGATGACGACCTGGTTCGGCGGGCAGATGACGAGGACCGACCGGGCGAGGATCGAGAGGATTCCCAGGGCCAAGGCGCCGGCGACGACGCCAGCCCCGATTCCGGCGAGAGAGTCGAGCACGGATACCTCCAGCTGCAGGCGGTGGGCGCTATTCCTTCCAGGGAGCGGGCTCGACCTCGGCGACCCCGTCCCTGAAACGGACGACGACGACGCGTTCGCGAATCTCGATGGGCTCGCCTCCCGTCCGAGCCGGGACTTCGAGGTCCTGCTCGCCGACGTGGAGGCGGATCTTTCCGAGGCCGTCGGGGAGGAGCGGCAGGACGACCTCCCCCTCGGTGCCGAGGAACGCCTCCGTCGACGCCGGCCCGGTGGACGTCCCGCTCCCGAGCTGGCGGAAGAGGGCCGCGACGCCCGCGCCGACGACGCCGCCGAGGACGACCGCGGCCGGGACGTGAACGGCCGGCTTCACGCCGAGGAGGGTGAGCGCCGTTCCGGCCATCCCGAAGGCCCCGAGGGCGTAGGTCCAGAAGCGGAGGGAGAGGAGGTTCGTGAGGAACGCCCCGTGATCGGCGTCTCCGTGCCCGTCGCCATGACCTTCGCCCGAGTCGTGCCCGCCCCCGTCCCCCTGGAGAACGGACGCGCCGATGAGGACGAGGCCGAAGGCCAGCGCCGCGAGGTAGACGGTCAGCATGGTGGGGCCAATTTACACCCCGCGGGGGCCGGGGAGGGGCGTAAGGGACGGGCTCCCTTCGGCATAGAGTCGTCGAAAGGGATGGACGACGATGACGCCCGCCTCCTCGAGGGAATGCGCCGCGGCGACGGCGAGAGCGCCCGGGTTCTCTACGACCGGACCCGGGGTTTCCTCCTCGACGCCGTCATCCGGCCGCGCGTGGGAGCGGCCGAGGCGGAGGAGGTCCTCTCCGAGACGTGGCTGCGGGCCGTGCAGCGGCTCCGGGACTTCGAGTGGAGGGGGATCGGCCTCCTCCACTGGCTCGCGGCGATCGCGCGCCGGACGGCCCTGGAGCGTCTCCGGCGGAGACCCCGCGAGGTACCCGTTCCGGACCTCGCGGGGCTCCTCGGAGACGTCCCCGACGGCGCGGCGAGCGCGGAGGCCGAGATGATCGCCGCCGAGCAGCTCCGGAGGACCCGGGAGCGGGTCTGCGAGACGCTCGCCGCCCTCCCGCCCCGGCACGCCGAGGCGCTCCGGCTGAGGCTCCTCGAGGGACGGGAGCGGGCGGCGTGCGCCGAGTCGCTCGGCGTCACCATCGGGGCCTTCGACGTCCTCCTGCACCGGGCCGCGCGCGGGTTCGCCCGCCGCTTCAGGGATTCGTGATGCGCGACGAGCGGGAGAACGGGAGCGTCTCGGAGGCGGAGGTCGAGGCCG
>CAZNSS010000900.1:0-1809 GCA_964575465.1 uncultured Holophagales bacterium
CGGTCGACCTCGACTACAAGGGGCTCGCGAACTGCGGCTGCTGGTGGGTCGGGACTCTCCAGACCGAGCGCGACCGCCGCCGCCTCGCCGACGGCCTGACCGACGCGGCGGGCCTCACCGACGTCGACGCCCTCCTGAACCAGACGAAGAAGAGGGTCTTCCTCCTTCACGACGTCCACCGCAAGGGACCGGAGGTCTTCGAGACGCGATGGGCGATGAGCTACCTCCGCGGCCCGATGACGCGCGACGAGCTGTCGAAGCTGAAGAGGGCCTCGCCGGCGGCGAGCGGAGCCGCCGCGGCCACCGGGGGCGCGGCGCCCCCGCCTCCGAAGCCCCCCGCCCCCGCAGGTCCCCCGATGCTCCCGGCCGACTGGCCCGCCCGCTGGCTCGACCGCCGCGGTGGCGAGCGGGCGACGCCCTATCTCTGGGTGAAGGCAGCCGTCCGTTACAGGAGCGGCAAGGGGACCTCCGACGAGATCACGTCGACGAAGCTCTTCCCGCTCGAGGCGGACACGCCGCGCGAGGTCGTCCAGGGGGACGCCCTCGACCTCGGAGGCAAGGACCTCCTCTCCTCGCCACCCCGCGCGCTCTCCTACGGCGACCTTCCTTCCTGGCTCGGAACGAAGGGCGTGAAGGAGGCCGAGAAGGCCCTGAAGGAGCGCCTCCCCGACCTCCTCGCGACGACGCTCATGCGCGACCCGCTTTCCGGGATCCTCTCGAACCCGGGCGAAGACGAGGACGCCTTCGCCGCCCGCGTCGGCGAGAAGGCGAAGCCCGCGGCCGCCCTCGTCGAGCGGATCGAGAAGAAGCGTCGCGACCTCGCCGCCGCCGAGCAGGCCGAGAAGGCCCGTTCGATGGAGACGATGGCGACGATCGGCACCGCCGCGCTGGACGTCCTCGGGGGCCTCTTCGGGAAGCGCAAGTCGCTCAAGGTGGGGAAGGTGGGCTCCGTCCTCAGCAAGAAGAGGATGGAGGACGCCGCCGAGACGAAGATCGAGACCCTCAAGGCCGAGCTCGAGGAGCTGGAAGCGAAGGTCGCCGCCCCCGACCCGGCCCGCTTCGAGAAGGTCGAGGTCGTCCCGACGAAGACGGGAGTCGACATCCTCGGCGTCGGCGTCGCCTGGGTGAGCTGACCGGGGGGCGGGAGACCGGGAAACAAACCAACTCAGGGCTCTCGTCGATTCCTCGGGGGGCCGCGCTCGGGGCAAGGCGTCTCGCGGCCTCCGGTTCCGTGCGGGTCCCCGTCCGTGCTCGAGTCGGCTCGCGAGGCGCCCCGCCCCTCCCGCGGCCGGCGAGCTTCGAAGCTCTTCAACCGGGGGATTGGGCAATGGGGTCTGATCTGCGTTCTACAGTCTGCGAGCGCATCGCCTCAGGCGAGGGGAGGCGACCGCCGTCTACGCTGAGTCGAATCTCCCCGAGGGCCGCCCCAGCCCGTTCACCGCCCGACGCAGAGTGTAGAGTGCAGACCAGACCCCGTTCCGGGGGGGCTCCGGGAAGAGTGCTCTGGTGGGCCGAGCGCAGAAGGAGGCGAAGGGACCTGCCCCAGGCGGGAGGCTCCTTTCCCGTGTTCGGGGGGGCCGGGTGCTCCGGTGCCTTGGCTGGTCGGTCCGTCTCCCGGTCGGTCGACCGGTGTCTTCCCCTACTCCTGCTTCTTCGTGCCGAGGATGACGAGGACGATCAGGAGGAGGAGGACGATGAGGCCGATGACGATCGTCGTCGTCTGGGAGGTGCCGGCGGGGACGTCTGTGACCGGGGCCGGGACGGCCGCGTGCTCGGCGGCGTGCCCGGGAGCGGCCTCGGTCGGGGCGG
>CAZNSS010000901.1:0-1803 GCA_964575465.1 uncultured Holophagales bacterium
CCGAGGAGCTCGCGCCGGAGGCATTCCTCGACCTCGCCCGCCTCCTCGGCCCCCGTCCCCTCCCGCCCGCGGGCCGCTCAGCGGGCCGCTGACGGCGCGGGGCGCGGGCCCCGTCCTGCTAAACTCCAGCGGTGTCGGTCACGTTCTGGCAGGCGATCCTGCTGGGGGCCTTGCAGGGTCTGACCGAATTCCTGCCGGTCTCCTCGAGCGCCCACCTCATCCTCGCGCAGAGGCTCCTGCCGGGTTTCTCCCAGCCCGGGATCCTCTTCGACGTGATGCTCCACGTCGGCACCCTCGGCGCCGTCTTCCTCTACTTCCGCGGGAAGATCGCCGGGCTCCTCTCCGACTCCGTATCGCGCGACGCGTCGAGGCGGCGGGCGGCGTGGCGAGTGGCGCTCCTGCTCGTCGTCTCCGTCGGCCTCACCGGCGCCCTGACCCTCCCGCTCAAGAAGCTCGCCCTCGAGGGGATGGAGAGCCTTCCGAAGATCGGCCTCGCGCTCCTCGCGACGTCCGTCGTCCTCGCGGCCGCGCAGGCCGTCGGCACGCGGCGGGGCGAGGGGGGGCGCCCGCTGGAGGAGATGCGGTTCTCCGACGCCGCGCTCATCGGCGCGTGCCAGTCGCTCTCTGCCATCTTCCACGGCTTCTCGCGCTCGGGGAACACGATCAGCATGGGCCTCTTCTCCGGCCTCTCGCGCCGCGCGGCGGCCGAGTACTCCTTCCTCCTCTCGATCCCGACGATCCTCGCGGCGGCCCTCGTCGAGAACGTCGGCGAGTACCGCGCGACGGGCCACCTCGTCGCGGCCGGCGGCCACGCCGAGATCTACCTCGTCGGGATGGCGACCGCCGCCGTCGTCGGGTACGCGGCCGTCGCCGGCCTCCTCCGCCTCGTCGTCTCCATGAAGCTCCAGCCCTTCGTCGTCTACACCGCGCTCCTCGGCGCCGCGGTCCTGGTCGCGGGCCTCCGCTGACGCCGATGACCGAGAGCCCCCGGAAGCCCGAGGCCCCGCACCGGCGCCGAGACGAGTTCCTCGGCATCCTGGTCGTGGCGGCCGGGCTCCTCCTCGTCGCGGCGCTCTCGTCGTACGACCCGGCCGACCCGTCGCTCTTCTCGTCCGTCGCCGACCCCGACCAGCGGCCGGGAAACTGGGCGGGGCGCGTCGGGGCCTCCTTCGCCGACGGGGCGCTCCAGTTCTTCGGCTTCGCCGCGTTCGCCCTGCCGCTGGTCGTCCTCGCGCTCGGGGTGGCCCGGTTCCGCTCGCGCGCCGTCGGCGCGTGGGGGACGAAGGCCCTCGGGCTCGTCGTCGTCCTCTTCTCGGCCGCCCCCCTCTGCCACCTCGCCTTCGGGCGTCCCCAGATCCTCGGCGGGGGGCTCGGGGCCGGCGGCTTCGTCGGCGACCTCGTCGCCGGAGCGTTCGTCGCGGCCCTGAACCCGCCCGGCGCGACGATCGCCCTCTCGGCCGCCCTCCTCATCGGGGGGCTCCTCGTGGCGTCGCTCTCCCTGGGCGAGGCGATCCGCGGCGCGACCCTCCGGGCGTCCGCGGGCCTGGCGGCGTGGAAGACCGAGCGCGAGCGGAACCGGCAGGTGGAGGAGAAGGAACGGACCCGGCGAGCCGTCGTCCAGAAGCACCTCGAGAGGGCGCGCGAGGCGCCGCCCGCGGAGGACGAGGAGGAGGAGGCGGGGGGCGAGGTCGTCGCCATCCCCTCCCTCGCGACGCTCCGGGTCAGGGAGCGCAGCGGGTCGGGGCAGTTCTCCATCCGGCGCGCGGCGGGCGCACCGGCCGCCGCCGGAGCGGAGGCGGGAGT
>CAZNSS010000902.1:0-1801 GCA_964575465.1 uncultured Holophagales bacterium
CGGGACGGCACTCGCCACCGGCGTCCGCGCGGCCTTCGGGGGCGGCTCCGGCTTCTCGGCCGCCGCCGGCGGGGGGGCCGTCGGCTTCAGCGCGGGGAACGCCTGGGAGAGGCGCGCGCGCAGCTTCTCGTCGATCTCTCCCTCGCCGCGGAGGGCGCGGTCGAGGAGAGAGTCCAGATCGTCTTCGAGGTTGGGGGGACGTGCCACCGGACCCGTATTCTCACCCGAACCGCGATGCTAGAGTCGACCGGAATGCGAGACGTCCGCCTTCCCGACTTCCCGTGCGTCGTCCCGGTCGAGGTCCGGTTCGCCGACCTCGACGCGATGGGGCACGTCAACAACGCGGTCTACCTCACCTACTTCGAGCAGGCCCGCCTCGCTTTCTGGCTCGCCCTCCACCCCCACCTCGCCCCGGGCGAGGCGTTCGAGCCGGCGCGGATCGGGTTCGTCGTCGCGCGGGCCGAGTGCGACTACACCTCGCCGGTGAGGCTCGGCGAGAAGCTCCTCGTCGGCTGCCGCGCGAGCGATTTCGGGAGCTCGTCGTTCTCGTTCGACTACCGGATCGTCGCCGCCGGCGGCTCGGTCGACGCGGAGGTCCGGATCGTCGCCACGGGCCGGACCGTGCAGGTGACCTGGGACTGGGCCACGGGGAAGAAGATGCCGCTCTCCGAGGAGCTCCGGAAGCGGATCGAGGCGTTCCAGGCCCCCCCGCCCAGGAGCTCCGGGCGCCTGGCGCACCCCGTTACTGGATCCTGACGCGCCCCGCGAACCCCTCGTCGTACCCGTGGTAGTAGTCGAGCGTCTCCTCGGGCCACCGCCAGCACCAGTAGCCGTCGCCGGAGTCGAAGTCGACGAGCCACGGGCCCTTCACCTCGATCCCGAGCTCGGTCATCTCGCGGACCCAGGAGAGGAGGATCCCGTTCGCCTCCGGGCTCTCCGGCTCCGGCCCGTCCTCGCCGAGCGCCTCGATCCTCTCGATCGCGCGCCGTGCCCGTTCCCGGACGGCGGGGAGGAGCCTGGCGGCCTCCTCGAAGGTGAACGTCCTCTTCACGGGGGCATCGTACCGCGGCGAGAGCGGTCTTGATCCCGGCTCTCGCCGCCTACGGCGCCGCCGTCCTCCTCGTCGGGCTCCTCGCCGCCCGGAGAGCGTCCGGCTCCCCCGACGCCTTCCTCGTCGGAGACCGCTCGTTCGGCCTCGTCGCGACGTGGGCCGCCCTCACGTCGACGACGATCGGCGGCTCGACGACCCTCGTCCTCGCGTCCCTCGTCGCCACCCGCGGCCTCCCCGGCTTCTGGCTCGACCTCTCCGGGGCGCTCGGCCTCCTCGTCCTGGGCCTCTTCCTCGCCCGCCGGATCCGCGAGACGGGAGAGGTCACCCTCGCCGCCGTCGTCGGCCGCTTCTACGGACCCTCCGTCCGGAAGGTCGCCGCCGTCCTCGTCGTCCTCGCCGAGATCGTCTGGTTCGCCCTCCTCGCGCAGGCGACCGAGACCGTCGTGACCGCCCTGACCGACTGGGACGCGACGGTCGTCCTCGTGGCGACCGCGGCGCTCTTCATCGCCTACACGGCCCTCGGCGGGCAGCGCGCGGTCGTGAGGACCGACCTCCTCCAGCTCGCGCTGATGGTCGCCGGAATCGTCGGCGTCGCCCTCCCGCTCGCCCTCGCCTCGCTCGCGAGGACCGGGTGGCCGACGGAGCTCCTCGTCTTCCCGGTCGGGCCCCGCTTCCGCTGGTCCGACGCCGGGGCACTCCTCGTCCTCGTCGGCCTTCCGCACGCCGTCGGGAGCGACGTCTGGGCCAAGC
>CAZNSS010000903.1:0-1799 GCA_964575465.1 uncultured Holophagales bacterium
CGTCGAACGGCTTGGAGACGTAGTCGTAGGCGCCGGCCTTCAGCGCCTCGATCGCCGTCTTCGTCGAGGTGTAGGCCGTGAGCATCACGACCGGCGTCTCGGGGCTCGTCTCGCGGGCCCTCCGGAGGACGTCGAAGCCCGTTCCGTCGGGCATGCGGAGGTCGGTGAGGACGAGGTCGGGAGAGGCCTCCTCGACGAGCCGCAGCCCTTCGGCGCAGCTTCCCGCGGTCCTCACCCCGTACCCCTCCTTCTCGAGGACGATCGAGAGCATCCCGGTGATGCCGGGCTCGTCGTCGACGATGAGGATCAGGGGTCCGGCGGGGCGGGACGCGCCGCCCGTCACGAGAACCGCTCCGAGGAGCCGGGCCGGTCGGAGACGAAAGCCCCGGCGCCCTCGAGGCCGCTGCGGTCCGGTCCGGCGAGCGGCAGGGAGAGCGTGATCTCCGTCCCTTCCCCGGGTGCGCTCTTCACGCCGATCCTCCCTCCGTGCTCCTCGACGATACGGTAGACGATGGCGAGGCCCAGGCCCGTTCCCCCGGGGACGGTGTGGGCGAACGGCGTGAAGAGGCGGTCCTGCTCCTCGCGCGACATACCCTTCCCCTCGTCGGCCACCGTGACGCTCCAGGCCACGTCCGAGGCGCGGGCCTCGAGCGCGAGCGTCCCGCCGGAAGGCATCGCCGCGACCGCGTTCCGGATGAGGTTCCAGATGACCTGCCGGAGCTGGCCCGGGTCGGCCCGGAGGAGGACCGACTCGGGCTCGAGCCGGAGCGTGACGCGGTGGCGGGGCGAGAGCTCGTCGCTGTGCGTCAGGAGCGTGACGACGTCGCGCAGCGCGGCCGCCGCGTCGATGGTCTCGACCGCCTGCTCGCGCGGGCGGACGTACTTGAGGAAGTCCTCCAGGATCGAGGAGAGGCGGTGGGACTCCTGGACGACGATCTCCATCAGCCGCCGCTCCGAGGAGCCGGGCGGCGCGCTGGCGGAGAGGACCTGGACCGAGCCGGAGATGGAGGCGAGCGGGTTGCGGATCTCGTGCGCGATCGCGGCGGCGAGCTCGCCGACCGCGGCGAGCTTCTCCTTGAGCCGCACCTCTCCCTCGAGCTTCTTCATCTCGGTCAGGTTCTGGAAGATCAGGATCCGCCCGGTGACGCGCCCCTCGCCGTCCCTGAGCGGCGTGACCGAGACCCCGAAGTAGACGCCCGGACCGAGGGGCGTCCCGTTCCCCTCGAAGCGGAGGACCTCGTTCCCGGGGCTCCCGAGGGTCTGGAGGAGCTCCTCGGCCACGAGTCCCGTCTCGAACAGGGGTCTCCCGACGAGCTCCTCGGGGCGGCGGTGCAGGAGCTCGCCGGCGGGAGGGTTCGCGAAGGTGATCCGGTCCGAGAGGTCGGAGGTCACGACCCCCGAGGACATCGAGGAGAGGACCGAGGAGTGGAGGGCCTGGAGGCGCGCGACCTCCTCCCTCCGGCGCTCGGCGAGGAGCCGGGCGTCGCGCAGCTTCTCGGACGCCGCCGCGACGAGGAGGGCCGTCGCCGTGAACGCCCCCACGTTCGTCACGACGTTTCCCGCGAGCTGTCCGCGCGTCCACACGCGGGGCGGGGGCTCGTCGGTCGACGGCGGGGGGAGGGCGCCCGACTGCACGAGCTGGAGGAGCACGGCGTAGAAGACCGAGGCGAGGCCCGCCGTCACGAGTCCCCCGCCCTTCCCGAAGAGGAGCGTCCCCGAGACGACGACGGCGAGGTAGAGAAACGTGAAGCCGGAGTCGGGCCCGCCGGAGACCCAGACGAGGCCGGTCACGACGGCGA
>CAZNSS010000904.1:0-1798 GCA_964575465.1 uncultured Holophagales bacterium
CCCATCGCCGCCCCGGCGCGCGCGTGGTGGCCGGGAGGGCGGGTCACGACGAAGCCCCGCCGGGCCGCGCCCGCCATCACGTCCTCGACCGCCGCCAGGACGAGGCCCGCCGTCCGGACGGCGACCCCGAAGGTCGAGCGCGACATCGGGTTGTCCGGGGAGTCGAAGAGCGTGAAAGGCGAGTCCGGGCTCTCCGGCCCGAGCGCGGAGGCCTCGCGGACCCGCTCGACGTAGGCCGGGTCGTGGACGAGGCCGAGCGCGGAGAGTGTGCGTTCGGGGGAAGGCGGCCGCCGCATCCGGAGGCCTTCCGATTCGAGCGCCGAGACGACCGCCGAGACGCGCTCCGGCCGTTCCGGGTGAAACGCCCCCGTTCCGTGCCGAAGGACGAACGGGTCGTGGTAGACGCGCAGGAGGTCCATCTCCGGGCGCCTTTATACGACGGTGGTGCGCATCCGCCGTGCATTACCATTCGCCCGTGCCGAAGGCTGCCGCGAACTCGCTCCGGATCGCCGTCTCCCTGGGGCTGGCGGCCCTCCTCCTCTGGCTCTTCTTCCGCAACCTGGACTTCGGCGAGCTGAAGAGGACGCTCTCGGCCGCCCACCCGGGATGGCTCGCCCTCGCGCTCGGGGTCACCCTCGTGAACTTCCCCCACCGGTCCTGGCGGTGGACGAGGCTCCTCCACCACGTCCAGCGCATCTCCCAGCGCGAGGCGTTCTCGGCGACCTGCATCGGGTTCGCCGCGACGGTCCTCCTGCCGGCCCGCGCCGGGGAGATCGTCCGGCCTGCCGTCCTCTCCCGGCGAACGGGTCTCCCCTTTGCGCCCGCCCTCGCCTCGATCGCGGTGGAGCGCCTCATCGACCTCGTCTCGGTCGTCCTCCTCTTCGTCGTCTACGCGGTCGGCGGGTGGGCCCCTGCCGACCTCTCCGCCGAGGCCCACGCGCGGTTCGAGCTCCTCCGCCGTTCGGCGTACGTGGTCGGCGCGGGAACGCTCGTCGTCTTCGCCGGCCTCGGCCTCCTCGCCGCCCGGCCCCACCTGGCAGACCGCGTCCTCGGCCCGCTCGAGATGAGGCTTCCGGCCCGCCTCGCGCACAGGGTCGTCGCCCTCCTCCGCTCCTTCCTCGGGGGCCTGGCGTCGATCCGGACCGCGAGCGACGTCGCGGTCATGAGCGTCTCCTCCGCCGTCATGTGGCTGATGAACGCGTTCCAGTTCTACGCGGTGATGCGCGCTTTCGACGTCGACCTCCCCTTCCCGGCGTCCTTCTTCGTCCTGACCTGGGGGGTCCTCGGGCTCGCCATCCCCACGCCCGGAGGAGTCGGCGGCTACCACGCGGCGGTCGCGTACGCGCTCTCCGGCTTCTACGGCGTCGCGGCCGCGCCGGCCGCCGCCACGGCCCTCGTGACGCACGCCACCGCGTTCGTCCCGGTGACGCTCGCGGGTGTCGCCTTTCTCGCCGGGACCGGCCTCACGCTCCGGCGACTCGCCTCCGACGCCCCCTCCGAGCCCCGCGCGGGCGGGAGTAGTCTCTCCGCGTGAGGTGCCCCTTCTGCGGCAGCGTCGAGGACCGTGTCGTCGACTCCCGCGAGAGCCGCGAGGGGGAGGTCGTCCGCCGGCGACGCGAGTGCATCGCCTGCCTGAGGCGGTTCACCTCCTACGAGCGCGTCGAGGAGGCGCCGCTCGTCGTCGTCAAGAGCGACGGCCGGCGGGAGGAGTTCGACCGCGGGAAGATCCTCCGGGGCCTGCGTCGGGCGTGCGAGAAGCGTCCCGTCGAGGCCGCCCGGCTGGAGGCTCTCTGCGACG
>CAZNSS010000905.1:0-1797 GCA_964575465.1 uncultured Holophagales bacterium
CGAGGAGAGGGCCGCCCTCCTCTCCCGCGAGCGGAGCCTCGAGGCCCGCGTCCTCGTCGCGCTCTCGGCGCCGCTCCGCGAGGCGCTCCCCTCCTTCCTCGAGCAGGCGCGCGCCGTCGAAGCGTTCGACCTCGCCCTCGCCGGGGCCCGGCTCGCGCGCGAGGCGCGGCTGACGCGTCCCGTCCTCGGGGAGGGAGAGATCCGCATCGAGCGCGGGCGCCACCTGCCGACCGAGGCGCTCTGCGAGAGCCTCGGGACCTCCTACACGCCGCTCGACGCGACGTTCGACGCCGGGCCGACGGTCCTCTTCGGGTCGAACATGGGGGGGAAGACGGTCGTCCTGAAGACGCTCGCCTTCCTCCAGCTCGCCGCGCAGACGGGGCTCTTCGTTCCGGCCGCGCGCTTCGAGACGCGCCTCTTCCGGCGCTTCCACTACGTCGGGGAGGGGTGGAGCCGCGAGGAGGGGCGAGGGCTCTCGGGCTTCGGCTTCGAGATCCGGCAGTTCAACGAGGCGCACGCCGACTTCGGGGACGCGACGCTCGCCCTCTTCGACGAGTTCGCGCGGACGACGAGCTCCGGCGAGGCCGAGGCGATCCTCTCGGCGCTCCTCGAGGACCTCGCCAGGCGCCGGACCGCCGTCGCCCTCTTCTCGACGCACTTCCGGGGCGTCCGGCGGCTGCCGGGCGTCCGATACCTCCGGATGGGGGGCCTCGACCGCGCCCGCCTCGACCTGGCGGCGCCGGAGGGCGAGGGGCTCGCCGACCGGATCCGCCGCATCGACCGCCAGATGCGCTTCTGCCTCGAGCCCGACGCACCGGGGGAGCGGCGCTCCGACGCCATCGCCGTCGCCCGGCTCCTCGGCCTCTCCCCCGCCGTCGCGCGGCGGGCCGAGGCCTTCATCCACGACGAGGACTGAACCTCAGGAGGACCCATGGAGAGCCGGCTCCACCTGCCGCCCGAACGGATCGACCGCGCCCGCGAGCTCGCGTCGCGGATCGTCGCTCCGGTCCAGGAGTTCATCGAAGCCCACACGACCGTCACCGTCGAGCGGGCGACGCTCCGCCTCGCGGGGGCCGACGGCGCCGACGCCGACGGCGTCCCGGTGCCGAACCTCGTCGTGGACCAGCTGTCGGGGCGGCTCGACGAGGGGGCCCTCAGGTACTGGGTGAACGCCCTGGTGCGGACGGGCGAGGACGTCGCGGGGCTGAACCGCAGGGTCGCCGAGGGCCTCCGCGTCGACGGCCTTCCGCTGGCCGACCCCGCCGCGCTGGAGGAGAAGGCCGCCGAGCTCGTCGCCGCCTGCACCCGGCGCGTCCGCGGCAACCGGTCGCTCCGCGAGGAGCGCCTCGCGACGTACGCCGGGAAGAACCACGCGCCGCTCCTCTACGTCATCGTGGCGACGGGGAACATCCACGAGGACGTCAAGCAGGCGCGCGCCGCGGCCGGGCAGGGCGCCGACGTCGTCGCCGTCATCCGGACGACGGCGCAGTCGCTCCTCGACTACGTCCCGTACGGCGCGACGACCGAGGGCTTCGGCGGGACCTACGCCACGCAGGAGAACTTCCGGATCATGCGGGCCGCGCTCGACGAGGTCGTCGAGAAGCAGGGGCGGTACGTCTACCTGACGAACTACGCCTCCGGCCTCTGCATGCCCGAGATCGCGGCCATGGGGGCGCTCGAGCGCCTCGACATGATGCTGAACGACTCGATGTACGGAATCCTCTTCCGCGACATCAACATGTACCGGACGTTCGTCGACCAGAAGTTCAGCCGGATGATCAACGCCTGGGCGGGCGT
>CAZNSS010000906.1:0-1788 GCA_964575465.1 uncultured Holophagales bacterium
GCGCCAAGCAGCACCTCTGGAAGAACGGCTACCACTCGGCCGAGCACGCGCTCGTGTCGTACCTGGCGGCGCAGGAGATCCACGGCAAGCCCGCCACGCTCCACTTCGCGTTCGAGACGACGCCCCCCGCCGCCGAGCTCCGCCCCTACTTCTTCGCCGGCTCCGCGGAGATCGCCGGGGAGGTCCCGCTCGGGGGATTCCCCGGGAGGCGGAACGTCTCCGTCGCCTTCCGCCGGATGCGCTGACCGGCCGCGCCGCCTACTTCAGCCGCTCGCGCAGGAACGCGAGCGTCGTGGCCCACGCCTTCTCCGCCGCCTTCCGGTTCGCGCCGTCGCGCCCCGACTGCTGCCGCAGGAAGCCGTGACCGGCTCCCTCGTAGAGGTTCGTCGCGTAGCTCTTGCCGAGCTCCTTCATCTCGGCCTCGGCCGCCGGGATGGTCGCGTTCACGCGCGCGTCGTCGGCGCCGTAGAGGCCGAGGACCGGCGCCGAGATCTTCGCGCAGGAGGCCGGGTCGGCCGGCGACGAGCCGTAGTAGACGACGGCGCCGTCGAGCTTCGGCTGGAGGGTCGCGTAGGAGAAGCTCATCGACCCCCCCCAGCAGAAGCCGACCGAGGCGACCTTGCCGCTGGCCGCCGGCAGCCTCAGGGCGTAGTCGCGGACGACGTCGAGGCGCGTGGCGACCTGCTCGGGCGTCAGGTTGCGGACGGCCTTCGTCACGTCGGCGCCGAGCGCGTCGGTCCCACCGCCGTTCGGGCCGAGGCCCGAGAGGAGGTCGGGGGCGAGGGCAATGAAGCCGTCCTCGGCGAGCTGGTCGGCGACGCCGCGCAGCCAGTCGGTCAGGCCGTAGATCTCGTGGATGACGAGGACGACGCCCGCCTTCGCCTTCGTCTCGGGGTAGACGACCCACGTCAGCAGCTTCGTCCCGTCGGCGAGCTTCAGGTCCACCCACTCGCCGTGGCGCGGCGACTTCGCGAGGGCGGCCTTCGCCCCCTCGGCGTCGGGAGGGATCGCCTCGTTCGGCGGGAGCTCGGGGGCGGTCGCCTTCGTCGCCGCGACTGCCGTCGCCGCGGGCGCGGGGGGCTCGTGTCCGGCGTGCGGGTCGGCCTGTGCGAGGAGTGCCGCCGGCGCGCCGGCGAGAAGCAGTGCGAGGAAGGCGGTGGTCGGCTTCATGGGAACCTCCGTTCGCAATCGTCTTCCGATCGTCGGGCCGGCGCGATTCTAGTGGCGCCAGGTACGGCCTAAACTTGGCGCGGGGGAACGCGTGAGAACCCAGAGGACCGGCCCGGGGTCGTTCACGGTGGAGTTCGAGTCGGAGGCCGACCTCGACGCCGAGGCGCGGACGAACCTGTCGGCGGGCGGCCTCCGGCTCCCGACCCTCGACAAGGTCGCCGTCTTCAGCCGGCTCTCGCTTCTCCTTCGCCTCGCGGGCGGCGGCGAGGCCGCCGCGACCGCAACCGTCGTCGCCCCGCTTCCGGACGGCGTCGCCCTCGCCGTCGACGGCGACACGGCGGCCCTCGTCGAGGCGCTCCGGGGCGCTCCCGAGGCCCCGGGCGAGGAAGTCGCCGAAGAGGCCGTCGAGGTGGAAGGGGGAGAGGACGACGCCGTCCGGCAGAGTGTCTGGGACCGCCTCCGCTCGCTCTCCCGCGTGGAGAAGCTCCTCCTCGCGGCGAAGGCCGACCGGATCGAGCGGGCGATCCTCGCCCAGGACAGCGACCCCCAGGTTCTCTTCTCTCTCCTGAAGAACCCGCGCCTCACCGCCGACGAGGTGATCCGGATCGCGAAGTCGCC
>CAZNSS010000907.1:0-1786 GCA_964575465.1 uncultured Holophagales bacterium
TGGCTTCGAATCGATGGCAGAAGGCCGGATCAATGTGACCTCCCGAGCCGTTCACCGATAAACCTAAAAATCTCAGTTGGCCTTGATCAAGGTGGCAAGAACTCAGGCAGGCTGTGGTTTTCGAGAAATTGGGAGGACTCACCCGATGGGTGAATCGAAATTGAAGGTGGCGAAGCGCGAAGAAATGCTGCTGTCGTGTGCGGGCGTGCAGACGATGGCGGGGCGAGTGCAGGTCCGCTGGGAGACGGAAAGCGCAGCCACGCCGATGGGACAGCTGGCCTATTTCATCGAGTTTCTCAACCTGACCGGGCTGTGGTCGCGTTGGCTGGAAGGCTGTCCTCTGAGCTACACGAGTCCGAACGCCCCAACCAAAGCCGAAGTGCTGGGCACCTGGTTGCTGTCGATGCTGGCCGGACACCGGCGTTACTCGCACGTCACGGCCATTCGCTGCGACGGCATCAACCCTGGGCTCCTGGGCATGCGCAAGGTGATTTCGGAAGACGCCCTGCGTAATGCCTTGAAGCGCATCCCGGAAGTGGAGGGCACGGCATGGCTGGACGGGCATCTGGCGGACAGCGTCGCGCCGCTGCTCGATGCGCCGTGGATACTCGACACCGACACCACCATCAAACCGCTCTACGGACATCAGCAAGGCGCGATCATTGGCTACAACCCGCACAAACCGGGACGGCCGTCGCATGCCTATCACAGCTACCTCATGGCGGGCTTGCGCCAAGTGCTGGGCGTCGAGGTTTGCCCTGGCAATCAACACACGGCCAAGCACGCCCAGCCGGGCCTGCTGAAGATTCTCGATGCTTTGCCACTGGAGAAGAGACCGAAGCTGGTGCGGGGTGACAATGCCTTCGGCAACGACGGCATGATGACGGCGCTGGAAGAGCGGGATCAGCCGTATCTGTTCAAGCTCAAGCTGTCGAAGAACGTCAAACGCCACATCGGCAAACTCTTCGGCCAGCCGGGCTGGACGGATGCCGGCCAGGGATGGGAAGGACTGGAGGGCGAATTGGCACTGACGGGGTGGCAGAAGAAACGCCGTGTCGTTGTCCTGCGCCGGCCACTGATGGGGGAGATCGCCGTCAGCAGCGAGGATACCGACCACAGCCAGCAGCAGTTTGCTTTCGTCGAGGCCGACCGCAAGACGGGCAAGGGCATCACCGGCTACGAGCATGCCGTGCTGGTCACCAATACCGGTTACGAGGTCCTCAGTCTCGGCCAGCTTTACCGTGATCGGGCCGATGCCGAGAATGCCTTTGACGAACTGAAGAACCAGTGGGGCTGGGGTGGCTTCACCACGCACGACCTGCATCGCTGCCAACTGGCTGCACGCGGCGTGGCGCTGGCCTACAACTGGTGGAGTCTGTTCGTTCGCCTGGCGAACCCGGATGCACGGCGCGAGGCCATCACCAGTCGCCCGTGGCTTATGTCCTCGGTGGGCCGTAGGACAGAGCATGCCGGGCAGACGACGATCACGCTGACCGGCCTGCATGCCCATTTCGACAAGGCTCGGATCGTCCTGAACCGTGTCTCCGCCTTGCTTCAGGCTTGGGTTGCCAACGCTGCGGAGCAGTTGAACCCCAAAACGGTCTGGCAGTCCGTTTGCGATCATCTCAAGCAAATCCTCGCCGGTATTGGTCCGCCTTCGGCGCTCCGCTTGATCGAAAATCATGCATAACGCATCCGCCAACTACGGTTTTTAGGATCAACTCGATCACCGCCAGCGCCTGATCGGGCGACCAGTGTGGATCGATCAGCAATTCGAGTCCGCGAT
>CAZNSS010000908.1:0-1785 GCA_964575465.1 uncultured Holophagales bacterium
CTCCAGAACGTCATGGCCGACCAGGACACGATCCTCGTCGCCTACGACGCGCCGCGCGGCGACCCGAAGGTGAAGGTCAAGGACCGCCTCGCAGGGGTCCTGGCCGGGGACTGCATCGCCTGCCGGAGCTGCGTGAACGCCTGCCCGACCGGGACCGACATCCGCCGCGGGCTGCAGTCCGAGTGCATCGGGACGGCGCAGTGCGTCGACGCGTGCGAGGAGGTCATGATCGGCCAGGGCAAGCCGATCGGCCTCATCAAGTACACCTCCGAACGCGAGCAGAAGGGGGGCGTCCGCCGCATCTGGCGCGCGAGGAACATCGCCTACCTCGCCCTCCTGACGATCGCCTGGGGGACCCTCGCCGTCCTCGTCCTGACGCGGGGCGACGCGCTCGTCGAGGTCGTCCGCGGGGGGCGCGAGCCGTACCGCCTGCTGCCCGGCGGGCAGGTCGCGAACCAGCAGCGCGTGAGGATCACGAACCAGCTCGCCGAGACGCAGGCGTTCACGATCGAGGTCCTCAGCCCGAAGGGGGCGAGCCTCGTCATCAGCGAGTCGCCCGTCGTCGTCGAGCCGGCCGCGCTCGAGACGGTGAACGCCGTGACGACGGTGCCGCAGACCGTCTTCGTCGACGGGCAGATCCCCGTCCGCTACCTGGTCCGCTCCGACAAGGGCTTCCGCAAGGAAGTGGAGTTCCTCCTCCTCGGCCCCTTCAGCGATTCCGGGCCGGGCGCGGTGACGCCGTGAAGCTCCTCCGGGTGATCTCCGAGTACCGCTGGCCGATCTACATCGGGGGCCTCCTCTCGATGTCCGTCGTCGCGTGCGGCATCCTCGTCTGGGTCGCGACCCGGCCCGACACGCCCCGACCGATCAAGGGGTACTACGAGGCCGCGAGGACCTGGGACGCCGACGAGGCGGTCGAGGAGGCGAGCCGGCAGCTCGGCTGGACCGTCCGGTACGAGCTTCCCGAAGGAGTCCCACACTTTCCCGGGATGCCGCGCCCCGTCGACGTCCGCGTCGCGGACCGCGAGGGGAAGCCGGTCCCGGGCCTGGCGGGGCGCCTCTTCGCCATCCGCCCCTCGGACACGCGGCTCAACCAGACGGGGGACCTCGTCGAGCTGCCGCAGGAAGCGGGCCGATACCGCTCGCTCGTCCGCCTCGACGAGGCCGGCGCCTGGGAGCTCCGGATCGAC
The DNA here is from genome assembly GCA_964575465.1 of uncultured Holophagales bacterium. Taxonomy (GTDB): domain Bacteria; phylum Acidobacteriota; class Thermoanaerobaculia; order UBA5066; family UBA5066; genus UBA5066. The sequence goes on from CAZNSS010000908.1 coordinate 1,191, forward strand.
GCGAAGAGAGATGCCCTCCGCTTCGTCCACGCGGCCCGCCTGGACGTCGCGGCCGACGCGCCCCCCCTTGAGGGCCCGTCGAAGTGACGACTCCCCGCGAGAGCCGCCCGCTGAGCGTCGCCCCCGTGGCGTGCGCGCACTGCGGCCTCGCGGTCCCGGCCGGCCTCCTCCGCGAAGGGGAGAAGGAGCAGTTCTGCTGCTCCGGGTGCCGCCAGGTCTTCACCCTCGTCCGCGAGTGGGGATTTGACCAGTACTACCGCCTCGTCGACCAGCAGCAGGGCGTGCTCGAGCCGGCGCGCGTCACGGGCCGGAGCTTCGAGGACTTCGACGACGCCGTTCTCCAGGCGGAAGCGACCGAGGCGGTGGGGCCCGACCGCTGCCGCACCCGCCTCTACCTCGAGGGGGTCCATTGCCCCGCCTGCGTCTGGCTCGTCGAGAAGCTCCCCGCGGCCCTCCCCGGCGTCGACGAGGTCCGGCTGAACCTCGGCAGCGCCGTCGCGGAGGTGACCTGGCGGCCGGGCGCGACGCGCCTCTCCGCCGTCGGCCGCGCCCTCGACCGGCTCGGCTACACGCCGCACGTCCACCGCGCGGGCCG
>CAZNSS010000909.1:0-1784 GCA_964575465.1 uncultured Holophagales bacterium
GCCGCCGGCGGCGGGCGAAGGGGAAGCTCGAACGCGACGTCGACGCCGCTCCCGGGGCGGGCGGGCGGCCGGTGGATCGACAGGGCACCGGAGGGCTGCCGGAGAACGACGAGGAGGTCCTCGCCCTCCGCGTGGGTGACGACGACGCGCGCCTTCCCCTCCTCCGCCGCCCCGCGGGAGGGGACCATCCGGACGGCCCTCACCAGGGCGAGGCGACCTCCGGCCGAGAGGCGGTCGGCGAGGGGATCGCGAGCGGCGGCTCTCCTCGGCCGGGGCTCCTCCCAGCCGGACGGCGGCTCGCACCGCACCTCGATCGCGCGTCTCTCCGGCATCGACCGCTCCCCGACGGGAGGATCCTAACGCCCCGCGGGAGCGCTCGTTCAGAATGGGGAGGATGCCGATCCCGCTCCTCGTCGCCCTCGCCGGGTTGCTCGTCGCGGCCGTCCCCGCGGCACCGCGCGTCCTCGTCGTCGGGCACCGCGGCGCCCGCGCCCGGTTCCCCGAGAACACGCTCCCGGCGGTACGTCACGCCCTCGAGGCGGGCGCGGACGGCGTGGAGGTCGACATCCGCGTCACCGCCGACGACGTCCCCGTCGTCGCGCACGACGCGACTCTCCCGCCCGACCTCTGCAGGGCCGTGGGCGGGCGCCGCGTGCCGGGCGGCCTCGCGATCCGCGGTCTCTCCTTCGAGGCGCTCCGCCGGTACGACTGCGGGGCGGCCGCGAACCCCGCGTTCCCTGACCAGCGGGCCGTCCCCGGCACGCCGATCCCCTCCCTGGGCGAGCTCCTCGACCTCCTCGCCGCCCCCGGTCCGCCCGGGGGCCGGCCCGCCACCCTCTTCCTCGAGCTGAAGTACGAGGAGAGCGAGCCGGCTCTCTCCCCGCCGCGAGACCGTTTCGCCCGCCTCGTCGTCGACGCCCTGAAGGAGCGCGGCTTCACGGAGAGGACGATCGTCCTCTCGTTCGACCGTCCCCTGCTCCGCGAGGTGCGCGCCCTCGAGCCCGCCCTCGCGACGATGCCTCTCGTCCGCGACGTCGAGGACCTCGTCGCCGTTGCTCGGCGGGAGGAGGCCCCCTGGATCGGCCCCCGCCACGACCGGCTCACGGCGGGGGTCGTCGCGGCCCTCCACGCCGCGGGAGTCCGCGTCTTCGCCTGGACCGCGAACTCCCCGCGTGACCAGGAGCGCCTCGAGAGGCTCGGCGTCGACGCCGTCGGGACGGACGACCCGGCCGCGCTCCTCGCGCGCCAGGCGAAGAGCGCGCCGAGGTAGCGGCCCACTACAATCGCGCCCCGTGTCGCGACCTCCCCGTCTCGAGCTCCCGGGCGCCCTCCACCACGTCTCGTGGCGGGGACTCGAGAGGAGTCCCCTCTTCCGCGACGACGCCGACCGGGAGCGCTTCCTCGAGGAGCTCGGGCGGACCTCCGCCGAGAGAGGCTGGGTGGTCCATGCCTACGTCCTCCTCGGGAGCTCCCTCGAGGTCCTCCTCGAGACGCCGAACCCGAACCTCTCGGCCGGAATGCGGGCCCTCGGCGGCCGCTACGCGCAGGCCTTCAACCGCCGGCACGGGCGGAACGGGCCTCTCTTCGAGGGTCGGTTCCGGTCGCTCCTCGTGGACCCCGAGAGCGCCTTCCTCGACGCCGCCCGGAGCGTCGCCCTCGCACCGGTGAGGGCCCGCCTCTCGCGGACCGCCCTCGAGTGGCGGTGGTCGAGCGCACCGGCGACCGCGGGCCGCGCCGAGCGCCCCTCGTGGCTCACCGTCGACGCCACCCTCCGGCGCCTCTCG
>CAZNSS010000910.1:0-1783 GCA_964575465.1 uncultured Holophagales bacterium
CACGGCGGCCACGGCCAGGGCCGCCAGGGCGAGCGAGGCGAGACGTCCCACGGCGCGGATCGTACCTGCCGCGCGGCGTATCCCCGTGGGATGATCTCCGCCTCGCCACGATGACCACCCGTTCTCAGGAGCGTCCCCACATGAAGCAGATCCCGAACGATGCGATTGCCGTCGCCTTTCTCGCGTGCGCCCTCGTCGCCGTCCTCGTACCGCGCGTCGCCACCGCGGGCGAGCGCCTCGCCTACCCCGCGACGCGGACCGGCGACGCGAAGGACGTGCTTCACGGCGTGACGGTGTCCGACCCCTACCGCTGGCTCGAGGACGCCGGGTCGCCGGAGGTGAAGGAGTGGATGGCCGCGCAGGACGACCTCGCGCGAAAGGAGCTCAACCGCCTCCCCGGGCGCGACAAGCTCCTCGCCCGCCTGAAGGAGCTCGCCTACCTCGACTCCGTCTCGGCGCCGGTGAAGAGGGGGAACCGGTACTTCCTCGTCCGGCGCCACGCGACGAAGGAGAAGTCCGTCGTCTCCTGGAAGGACGGGAAGGACGGCGAGGAAAAGGTCCTCTTCGACCCGAACACCTGGTCGAAGGACGGCAGCGTCGGGCTCGGCGACTGGCAGCCGAGCTGGGACGGAAGGCGCGTCGCCTACCAGGTGAAGGCGAACAACTCCGACGAGGCGACCCTCAGGGTCATCGAGGTGACGACCGGGAAGGTCTCCGAGGTCGACGTGATCGAAGGAGGCAAGTACGCGAGCGCCTCCTGGACGCCCGACGGGAGCGGCTTCTACTACACGTGGCTCCCGACCGACCCGAAGATCCCCGTCGACGAGCGTCCCGGCTTCCAGGAGGTCCGCTTCCACCTCGTCGGCGAGGACCCGCAGAAGGACCGTCTCGTCCACGGGAAGCTCGGCGACCCGACGGCGTTCCTCGGCGCGAGCCTCTCGAAGGACGGCCGCTGGCTCGTCCTCCTGGTCCAGCACGGCTGGAGCTCGACGGACGTCTGGTTCCGCGACCTCTCGGACCCGATGGCGGCGGACCGCTGGACGCCGCTCGTCGTCGGCACCGGGGCGCACTGGAGCGTCGAGGCCTGGCGCGACCGCTTCTACGTCGTGACCGACGACGGCGCGCCGAGGGGGCGCGTCTACGCGGTCGACCCCGCGAGGCCCGCGCGGAAGAGCTGGCGCGAGATCGTCCCCGAGCGGCCCGACGCGACGATCGCCGGCGCGTCGGTCCTCGGCGGACGGCTCGCGGTCAACTACCTCAGGAACGCGTCCTCCCTCCTCGAGGTCCGCGACCTGGACGGCGCGCTCGTCCGTGAGGTGAAGCTCCCGGGGCTCGGGACGGTCGGCGGGCCCTTTGGCCTCGCGGACGACGACGAGGCGTACTTCACGTTCGAGTCGTACACGACGCCGCGCGAGATCTACGCGACGTCGGTGGAATCGGGGAAGGTCGACCTCTTCGCGAAGCTGAACGTCCCGGTCGACCCGTCCGCCTACGTCGTCGAGCAGGTCTTCTTCCCGTCGAAGGACGGGACGAAGCTCTCGATGTTCCTCGTCCACCGGAAGGACCTGAAGAGGGACGGGAAGGCGCGCTGCATCCTCTACGGCTACGGCGGCTTCCAGGTCAGCGAGACGCCGTACTTCTCGGCGCTCCTCTACCCGTGGCTCGAGGCCGGGGGCGTCTGGGCGTCCGTGAACCTCCGCGGTGGCGGCGAGTACGGCGAGGAGTGGCACCGGGACGGGATGCTCCTGAAGAAGCAGAACACCTTCGACGACTTCCTCGCCGC
>CAZNSS010000911.1:0-1782 GCA_964575465.1 uncultured Holophagales bacterium
CCCTCGTGCCCCGCGCTGTCGCGGTGCTTCATCCGCCCCGCGATCATGTAGGTGATCGTCTCGAAGCCGCGGTGCGGGTGGTCCGGGAAGCCGGCGATGTAGTCGTTCGGGTCGTCGCTCCCGAAGGCGTCGAGCATCAGGAACGGGTCGAGTCGCTTCTGGAGCGCCCCGTGGAGGACGCGCGTCAGCTTCACGCCGGCGCCGTCGGAGGTCGCCGTGCCGGCGACGAGGCGCTCGACGCCTCGGGGGCGGAGCACCTCCGCCTGGGGGATTCGATCGGACTTCGTCATGCCGGATTCTCCCTCTCGCGCGACTTCGGTCACGTCAGGCCGCGACCGCGGCGGCGATCTCCGCCTCGGCCTCCGCGAAGCCCTTCAACATCTCGTCGGGACCCATGTTCAGCCCCTCGGCGTAGACGAGGCGGACGTCCGTGATGCCGAGGAACGCGAGGACCGTCTTCATGTAAGTCGCCTGGGCATCTCCCGGCGTCCCTCGGTGGCGGCCGCCCCGCGCGAGGGCGACGAACGCCGTCTTCCCCTTCAGGAGGCCCACCGGGCCGTCGGGCGTGTAGCGGAACGTGACGCCGGCGCGGGCGATCGCGTCGATCCAGCTCTTGAGCTGCACCGAGTTGCCGAAGTTGTACATCGGGACGCCGAGGACGAGGATGTCGGCCTCCTTCACCTCTCCGATGAGCTCGTCGAAGAGCGCGACGACGGCGGCCTGCTCCGGGGTCCGCTTTCCGGCCTCGGTGAAGAGCGCTCCGAGCGCCCCGGCGTCGAGTAGGGGAATCGGCTCCTTGGCGAGGTCGCGGACCTTCAGCGTCGACGCCCGCTGCGCTGAGCGGATCCTCTCGACGATGGAGCTCGCCACGCGGGTGGAGTTCGCGCCCTCGGTCCGGGCGCTCGTGTTGACCTGCAGGATCTTCATTTCTCGTTCCTTCCTTTCGGGGCGCTTCCCCGAGGCGAACCCTATGCGTCCCCCAGAGGGAACAGAAGACCTCAAATCTGATAACATTGTTCCTGTTTTGGAACAATTAGACCCGAACGACCTCCTCGTATTCGCCCACGTGGCGGACTCCGGCAGCTTCAGCCGGGCCGCGGAGAGGCTCCGGCTCCCGAAGTCGACCGTGTCGCGGCGGGTCTCGCGCCTCGAGGAGAAGCTCGGGGAGCGGCTCATGGTCCGCACGACCCGCCGGCTCCGGCTCACGGACCTCGGCGAGCGGCTCCTCGAGCACGCGCGGCGCATCGCGAGCGAGGTCGACGACGTCGCCTCCCTGGCCGAGCACCGGAAGGAGCGCCCCTCGGGACGCCTGCGCGTCGCCATCCCGAGCGACCTCGCGATCCTCCTCCTCTCCGACGCGATCGCCGCCTTCGTCGCGCTCCACCCCGCCGTCTCGCTCGAGCTCGACCTCTCCCCTCGCCGCGTCGACCTCCTCGGCGAGAACCTCGACCTCGCCGTCCAGGTCGGTTTTCCTCCCGAGGACGCCCTCCTCGCGGTCCGCCGCGTCGCCGTCTTCCCGATCGGCCTCTGGGCGGCCCCGTCGTACCTTTCCGAGCGCGGCGAGCCCGCTTCGCCCGAGGATCTCTCGAGCCACGACACGCTCCGCCTCCTCGGCCGCGCGGGCGAACCGTCGCGGTGGACCCTCCACAGGGGCGACGAGCACTCGCAGGGCGCGACAGGCGGGCGCGCGAGCGCGAACTCCCCCGAGCTCCTCCTCCGGCTCGCACGGGCCGGCGCGGGGATCGCCGCCGTCCCCGACCTCCTCGCCGCACCCTACGTGCG
>CAZNSS010000912.1:0-1775 GCA_964575465.1 uncultured Holophagales bacterium
AATCTTCGGCCGGGGCGCCGGACCGCTGCCCGCAGTCCCCGTCCCGACGGCCACCGCGACACCCACGGCCGGAACGCCGGTCGTCACCACGCCTCCGGCGGCACCCGTCGAGACGCCGACCGCCGCCGCCCCGACGGCCGTTCCGGCCCTCCCCCCGACCGTGGCACCCATGGCGACCCCGGCCGCCGCGCGGACTCCCGTACCGACCAGGACTCCGAAGCCGAAGCCGACCGCCACGGCCACGCCGGTGCCGACCGAGACGCCGACCCGGACGCCGACCCCTCCGCCGCTCGTGCCGGCCGACAGGACCTACATCACGCGACGGTTCGTGAAGCTGAACGTCTCCCCGAACCAGGCGCGGGTCTTCATCAACGGGCGCTACGTCGGTATCGCCGACGACTGGGACGACGCCGGCGGCGGCGCCCTCCTCGCCTTCCTCGCCGACGGGCGATTCCGGATCCGCCTCGCGTACCCGGGGCGGAAGGACTCGATCATCGACGTCGTCGTCGCCGGGAGCTCCCCGGAGGACCGCGTCGAGGTCGAGCGCGACCTCGAAAAGGGCGCACCCGGAGGCCCGACCGGCCCCGAGGGGAAGGTCTCCCGGCCCGACTACCAGACGGCGGGCCTCGTCCGCTTCGAGGTGGACCCGGCGTCCGCGACCGTGAGCGTCGAGGGCCGGGACATGGGCGCCGCGTCGCGATTCGTCGAACAGGACATGCAGTTCCGGGAAGTCGGCGTCTTCGACGTCTACCTGGCGGCCGCCGGCTACCAGCCGAGGAAGGTCCGGATCCTGGTCTCCCCCTCCACCGGCAAGGAGCGCGTCGTCGTCCGGGAGAAGCTCAGGAAGCCCTGAGGGGACCCCGTCGCGTCGTATCATCCGCCGCGCCCGGGCGCCTCGCGTGCGCCCGTCCGGCTTACTGATGCTCGTGCTTCCTCACCGTATCCCCTTCCTTCGCGCCGCGCTGCTCTTCGCGATCGTGGCCGCCCTCTCTTCCGCCACCCCGGCGGGAGCGAGCGACCTCGGCTCCGGGTTCGGTCCAGCGGCCTCCTTCCCGTGGTCCGGGAGCCGGCCGTGCGGGTTCCACCTGGGCGACCCCTCCCTCCTCTCCCCGGAGGTCGAGCCGCTCGGCCCGCGCCAGTTCCGGATCGACTCGTCGCTCGCTTCGGGGCCCGCGCTCGCTCCCGCGACGCCACCCCGCTGGGACGTCGACCTCGCTCCCGTCGCCTCCGCACCGGTCCGGCCCGACAAGAGCTGGCTCGTCGCCGGTAGCTTCTCGGCTGCGTTCCTCGGCCTCGAGTACCTCGCCTTCTGGGCGTCCGCGGACGTGAGCGACAAGTTCCAGTGGGCCAACGAGGGGTGGTTCGACCCGGACACCTACACCGGCGGCGCCGACAAGGCCTCGCACCTCGTCGGCGGCTACATCGCGGGCCGCGTCCTCGAGTCCGCGCTCCTCTGGGGCGGAAGCCGGCCGGAGAAGGCGCAGTTCCTCTCGGCCGCGATGATCGTGGTGACGGGGACGCTGATCGAGGTCGGCGACGCCTACCACGGCTTCGGGTTCGGCTGGCAGGACGCGGTCATCACGGCGGCCGGCGGAGTCGCCGGCTCGCTTCTCGCCCACTACAGGCTCGACGACACGATCACGATGCGGTTCGGCAAGGTCGGGATCGACGAGCCGAACGATTCCTCGCTCGTGATCTGGGACCCGAACCACTACTCGGGCGAGATCTACACGGCCGACCTCCGGATGGCGGGCTTCCTCCCGCGCCTCGGCAGG
>CAZNSS010000913.1:0-1771 GCA_964575465.1 uncultured Holophagales bacterium
GGTCGGCGTGGGAGGTCGAGTACTCGGCCCTCTCCGCCCCGCCGCGCGAGGTCGTGGCCGGGCCGGCGAAGATCCGCGTCGTCGAGGCGGGGCCCGCGCGCGCGGCGGTCGAGGTCGTCCGGACGGCCGCGGGCTCGACTTTCACCCAGACTCTCCGCCTCGCCGCGGGTGCCGCGGGCGACCGCCTCGAGATCGTCACGGAGGTCGACTGGCGGACGAAGGGGACGCTCCTGAAGGCCGCGTTCCCGCTCGCCGCCGCGGCCCGGAAGGCGACGTACGACCTCGGCCTCGGCGCCGTCGAGCGGGGGACGAACCGCCCGAACGCCTACGAGGTGCCGGCGCAGCAGTGGGCCGACGTGACCGACGCCTCCGGCGCGTTCGGCGTCGCGGTCCTGAACGACAGCCGCCACGGCTGGGACCGGCCGGACGAGAAGACGCTCCGGCTCTCGCTCGTCCACACGCCGCGGGTCGTCCCGAGCTGGGACTGGCTCGCCGAGCAGGCCTCCAACGACCTCGGGAGCCACCGGGTCGTCACGGCGCTCGCCCCGCACGCGGGGGACTTCCGCGCGGGGCTCGTCCCGCAGGCCGCCGAGCGGCTGAACCAGCCGCTCCTCGCGTGGCAGGCCCCGGCGCACGAGGGTCGGTTCGGCAGGACGTACTCGTTCCTTCGCCTTTCGGGAAAGGGGGGCGACCCGCCGGTCTCCGCCCGCGCGCTGAAGATGGCCGAGGAGTCCGACGAGGTCGTCGTGAGGCTCCAGGAAACCTCTGGCCGTGCAGTCGAGGGTGTGACGCTCCGATTCGCACGTCCCGTCCTGGCCGTCCGGGAGGTGAACGGCGCCGAGGAACCCGCGGACGTCGCCGGGACGGGAGGCTTCCTGCCGCTCATCTCGTCGCCGCCGCCGGTGCTGCGAGAGGGAGCCGTCGAGCTGTCGTTCGGGGCGTTCCGCCCGCGCACCCTCGCGGTGAGGCTTGCTCCCGAGGCCGCGCGCCTCGAGCCCCCCGTCTCCGTCGCGATCCCCCTGCCGTACGACCTCGACGGGATCAGCCGCGACGAAGCCCGCAGGGACGGCGACTTCGACGGGCAGGGGCGGAGCCTTCCGGGAGAGCTCCTGCCGGCCACTCTCGTCTCCGCCGGGATCGCGTTCCGGACGGGGCCGCAGGGGCCGGGCGAGAAGAACGTCCTCGTGCCGCGCGGGCAGAAGCTGACCCTTCCGCCGGGCGACTTCGACCGCGTCTACCTCGTCGCGGCCGCGGTCGGCGGCGACCGCGTCGCCCCCTTCGCGGTCGACGGGGTCGCGACGACGCTCACGGTCCCCGACTGGGCCGAGCCGGTGGGGCAGTGGAACAGCCGCCTCGTCGGCGGCGAGCGGGTCGAGGAGCCGGGCCGGATCGCGCCGGCCTACGCGAAGGAGACCCGGGTCGCCTGGGTCGGGACGCACCGCCACGGTGCGCGCGGCGGGAACGAGGCGTACGCCCTCGCGCACCTCTTCCGCCTCCGGATCGACGTTCCGAGGGGAGCGCGGGAGCTGGCCCTGCCGGCCGACCCGCGCCTCCGGATCCTCTCCGCCACCGCGGCGCGGAACCCGAACGACGCCCTCGTCTCCGCGCAGCGCCTCCTCGAGCCGGGAACGGGAACCGTCGTCCACTTCGAGACCCCCGGCGCCACGTTCGTCGGGACGACGCAGGTCGTCCTCACGTCGCCGACGCCGGGAGCGACGATCCGCTACACGCTCGACGGGCGCGAGCCGACGAGCGCCTCGGCCCTCTACTC
>CAZNSS010000914.1:0-1769 GCA_964575465.1 uncultured Holophagales bacterium
GCCGCCTCGAGGCGGGCCATGAGCTCGAGGGCCCCCTGCGAGAGGTGGGCGGGGGTGTACGGGTGGACGTCGGCGAAGCCCGCGAGCCGGGCGATCTCCTCGTTGATCCGCGGGTTGTGCTTCATCGTGCACGACCCGAGCGGGTAGAGGTTCGCGTCGATCGACATGTTCTTCTGCGAGAGGCGCGTGAAGTGCCGGACGGCGTCGACCTCCGAGGCCTCGACCTCCCCCTCGACCTCCGCCCGGTGGAGAGCTCCGAAGAGCGCCTCCGGGTCGGCGCCGGGGACGTCGAGAGGCGGCAGCAGCACTCCCCGCCGTCCGGGACGGGAGGCGTCGAAGATGGAGGAGGGGCCGCGGCGGCGGTCGAGACTGGCGGCGTCGGGGACGGGGCCCGCGAGGGTGCCGTGATCGCTCATTCTCAGAACCCCTTCAGCACATCGAGGAACCGGTCGAGGTCCTCGCGGCGGATCCGCTCCGTGGTCGCGACGAGGAGGAGGTCCTCGTGCTCGCCCGTGCCGGGCGCGAGCCGCGCGTACGGGACGCCGCCGAGAATCTGGGACTTCTCGAGGGCCGCGAGGACCTCGTCGACGCCCGGACCGCAGCGGAGGGCGAACTCGTTGAACGTCGCGCCCGGGAAGGCGACGGCGAACTTCCCGTTCGCGAGAGCCCTCACGCCCGCCCTGAGGTACTCGGATTTCGAGAGGCAGAGGAGGGCCGTCTCGCGGAGGCCGTGCTTTCCGAGGGCGGTGAGGGTCATCGTCGCCGCGAGGGCGAAGAGCCCCTGGTTCGTGCAGATGTTCGAGGTCGCCTTCTCCCGCCGTATGTGCTGCTCGCGCGTGGAGAGGGTGAGCGCGAAGACGGGTCCGTTCGGGGTCTCGAGGCGGCCCGCGAGACGCCCGGGGATCTGCCGCTTGAAGCCGTCCCGGCACGCGAGGAACCCGACGAGCGGCCCGCCGAACGAGGCGGGGATGCCGAAGGAGGCCGCCTCGCCGCAGGCGATGTCGATCCCGGCCTCGCCCGGGGGCTTCAGGAGGGCGAGGGAGAGCATCTCGTTCACGACGCCGACGGCGAGGGCACCGTTCGCGTGGGCCGTCTCGGCCGCGACGGACCAGTCCTCGACGAGGCCGAAGACGTTCGGGGACTGGACGGCGACGGCGACGGTCGTCTCGTCGACGGCCGCGGCGAGGGCGGCGGCGCTCGTCACGCCGTCGGGCCCGGCCGGGACCTCGACGATCTCGAGGCCGAGGTTCGCGAGGTAGGTGCGGAGGGTCCGGAGGTACTCGGGGTGGATCGTCCGCGAGACGACGACCTTCGTCCGCTTCTTCGTCAGCCGCTCGGCCATCAGGACCGCTTCGACGAAGGCCGAGGCCCCCTCGTACATCGAGGCGTTCGCCACGTCGAGGCCCGTGAGGAGGGCGACGTGCGACTGGAACTCCCAGATCGCCGTCAGGGTCCCCTGCGAGACCTCGGGCTGGTAGGGCGTGTACGAGGTCAGGAACTCGCCCCTCAGGAGGAGCTGCGAGACGAACGCCGGAGAGTGGTGGGAGTAGAGGCCGGCCCCGAGGAACGAGGCGAAGCAGGTGGCGGCGGCGTTCTTCGAGGCCATCGCGCCCAGCTCGCGCCGCAGCTCGACCTCCGACATCGGGGGCGCGAGGGGCGGCGGGTCCTTCCGGAGGACCTCGCGGGGGACGGTGGCGAAGAGGTCGTCGACCGTGGCGACGCCGACCTCCCGGAGGAGGGCCGCCTGCTCGGCGGGGCTGTTGGGGATG
>CAZNSS010000915.1:0-1766 GCA_964575465.1 uncultured Holophagales bacterium
CGGCGCAGGAGCGGCCGCGTGCCGGGCTCACCCTCGCGCGTCGTCACGGTCCTCGGCGCCGCGGGCCGCCTCGTGGCGGCGCAGGCGGAGCAGGATCTCCTCCATGAGCGTCCGGTTGATCGAGATCAGGTCGGCGAGGAGCCCGGTCAGGAAGGCGAGGAACGAGGCGACGAGGAAGACCGTGGCGAGGAGGAGCGACTGGAGGTGCGCACCGGGCGTCTCGCGCGTCAGGAGGAAGAAGGCGTAGCGCCCGAAGAGCGCGGCCCCGAGGAGGAAGAGGAGCGCCGACAGGCCGAGGAAGACCGGGAGCGGCTTGTAGAGCGCGGTGATCCGGAGGATGTTCGCCCCCTGGACGAGGACGTAGCGCGAGGCGCGCCGGAAGAGGCGCGACGGGCGGACGGGGGGGTTCGTCCGGACGCGGACGGACTTGACGGCCATCTCCTTGTTCCCGGCCTGGATCAGCGTCTCGATCGTGTAGGTCATCCGGGAGTAGACGTTGAGGCGGAGCGCCGCCTCGCGCGTCATCGCGCGGAATCCCGACGTGGCGTCGGGGACGTCGGCCCCCGATGCGCGCCGGACGACCCAGGAACCAAGCCGCTGGACGAGCCGCTTTCCGGGCGAGAAGTCGGGCTTCGTCGCGACCCCGCGGTCGCCGACGACGATCTCGGCCTCGCCCCGGAGGATCGGCCCGACGAGCGTCGCGACGTCCTCCGCGGCGTACTGGCGGTCGGCGTCCGTCGAGACGACGACGTCGGCGCCGAGCGCGAGGGCGCGGTCGAGACCGGCCCTCCACGCGACGGCGAGGCCGCGGTGGATCCCGAGCCGGAGGACGTGGTCGGCCCCGGCCTCCCTCGCGACGCGCGACGTGGCATCCGTCGAGCCGTCGTCGACGACGAGGACCTCGACCGTCGAGCAGCCGGGGATCTCCCGCGGCAGCTCGCGGACCGCCGCCGCGATCTGGTCCTCTTCGTCCCACGCGGGGATCTGGATCACGAGCTTCACGAACGCCGAGGATATCCGAGCGGAGCGCCGGACGCGGGCTCCGCCGGCGTCCCCGGTGGGCTGCGATTCGAATATCTTCGGCCCGTGTCGACCCGGCGCGAGCGCTTCCTCTTCCGCATCGTCAACTTCTACCCGCCCTACCTCGGCGCGGGCGTGCGGGTCCGGCACCGCCTCGGCGACGAGCGGACGATCCGCGTGGAGATGACCCTCCGGCCCTGGAACCGGAACCTCTTCGGCACGCACTTCGGCGGTTCGCTCTACTCGATGTGCGATCCCTGGTTCGTCCTCCTCCTCGTCCGGCTCCTCGGCGACGGCTACCTCGTCTGGGACAAGTCCGCGTCGATCGAGTTTCTGAAACCGGGGCGCGGGAGGGTCTCGGCGACGTTCCACCTCTCGCCGGAGACCGTCGAGGAGATCCGTGCGGCCGCCGACCGGGACGGGAAGACGGAGCCCCTCCTGGCGGTGGAGGTCGTGGGGATGGACGGCGACGTCGTCGCGCGCGTGGACAAGCGGCTCTGGGTGAAGCGGAAGTCCGCCCGTCAGGGTCCGCCGGAGGGGGCCACGACGCGGTAGAGGACCCGGCCCCACCGGTCGAGCCGGGGCTCGCCGCGCGGGTCCGAAGCCGGCACGACGAGCGCCGTGCCCGCGCCCGCCTTCCAGGCCCAGCCGTACGACAAACGCCCCCGCACGCCCGCCTCGGCCGCGTCGCCGAGGCTCCGGGCCATCGAAACGTCGAGGCGCAGCCGGTCCGGAACCGCTCCCGG
>CAZNSS010000916.1:0-1766 GCA_964575465.1 uncultured Holophagales bacterium
GTCGGCCGCGGCGTCCGCCTCCCGTTCCCCGCCGCCGGCCAGTGGGCGACGTGCACCGACCTCTCGGCGCCGGAGACGCGCGAGAGCGAGCCGCTCCTCCTTCGGGTCGAGCTCCGCGACGCCGCCGACCACGCCCTCATGAACGCCCTCTGTCTCTTCCCGCCTCCCGTCCGCCACGGCGAGCTGCTGAAGCTCCGCTACCGCATCGACTCGAACCAGGTCCTCCACCTCCTCGTCTCCCTCGCGGCGCGCCCCGGGCACGGCGAGTACGAGCTGACGCGCGAGAACCCCCTCTCGAACGTCGTCAACCCGCAGCCGAAGCGCGAGCGGCTCCTCGAGATCGAGGAGAGCCTGAAGAGCGGCGCCGTCTCGGGAAAGAAGGCCGTCGAGGTGACGGAAGAGGCGGCCCGCCTCTACGCCGACCTCGGCCAGCGCGAGAAGGCGCTCGCCGTCTACGCGCGCCTCCTCCGCGCCCGCGGCGAGGCGAGCCCCGGTCTCCTCGTGAAGATGGGCCTCCTCGCCGGCGAGCTCGGCGACCACGAACGCGAGGAGAAGCTCTTCCGCGCGTGCGCCGCGGCCGACACGACGTGGGGCGGCGCCCTCTTCAACCTCGCGCTCTCCCAGCGGCGGCGCGGCCTCTGGCTCGACGCGCTCGCGAGCGTGAACGAGGCGGTGAAGCGCGAGCCCGACCCTCCGTACCTCGTCCTCCGCGCGCTCGTCCACGAGGCTCTCGGCAACGCCCCCGCGCGCGAGTCCGACCTCTCGCGCGCCCTCGCCACGTTCGGTCCCGTTTCCGCGCTCGACGACTTCGAGCTTTCCTGGCTCCTCACCGCCAGCCGCATGGCGGGCGACGCCACGCGCCAGGCCGCCGCCGAGTCCGAGCAGAGGAAGCGGCGGCAGGCGAAGCCGGAGGCGCCCCTCCCCGACGGCCTCCTCCCCGACCTCGCTCCCGCGCTCGCGAAGCCGAACTGACGTGGCGGGCTGGCTCGTCCCCCGCGGCGACCTCACCCCCGAGCAGCTCCGGGCCGTCGAGCTGCCGGCCGACCGGCACCGCGTCCTCTCCGGCGGGCCCGGCTCGGGGAAGACTCTCGTCCTCCTCCACCGCGCGCGCCACCTCGCCGACACGCTCCGCGTCCGCGACGGCCGCTTCCTCGTCCTCGTCTACACGAACGCCCTCACCGCGTTCCTCCGCGCCGCGCTCGCCGACCTCGGCATCCCCGAGACCGCCGTCCGCACCTTCGACGACTGGTGCGCCGGGCACTGGGAGCGCTTCGTCTCGCCGAACCGCCCCTTCCGCTCCGCCGGGCAGACGCCCGACTTCGCCGCCATCCGCCGCGGCGTTCTCTCCGAGGTCCGCGCTCACCCGCACCGCCCGCCGCTCTACGATTTCGTCCTCGTCGACGAGGGGCAGGACCTCGACGCCGGCGCCTTCGAGACCCTCGCCGCCGTCTCGGCCCACGTCACCGTCGCGCTCGACCCGAGGCAGCAGATCTACGACGGGGGCGCCCGCGAGGCCGAGATCCTCTCGACTCTCGGCATCCCCTCGCGTTCCGTCGCCCTCCTCGAGACGTACCGCTGCTCACCGTACGTCTCCAGGCTCGCCGCGCGCTTCCTTCGCGGCGAGGAGGAGCGGGGCGCCTTCCTCCGCCAGGCGCGGGCCGGCGGAGGCGAGCGCGAGAAGCCGCTCCTCTACCTCGCGCCGTCTCCCGACGACGAGCTGGCGCGCCTCGCCGAGGTCGCGCGGGCGCGGCTCCTCCGCGGCGAGA
>CAZNSS010000917.1:0-1764 GCA_964575465.1 uncultured Holophagales bacterium
TCATCGGGTCGAGCGCCCCGAACGGCTCGTCCATCAGGACGACGCGCGGCTTGTTGACGAGCGTCCGGGCGATGGCGACGCGCTGTTTCATGCCGCCCGAGAGGTCCTTCGGGAAGCGCTTCGCGAAGTCGAGGAGACCGACCTCCTTCAGCACCTCGCGGGCCCGCTCGCCCCGCTCCTTCGCCGGGATCCCCTGGAGCTTCAGGCCGTACTCGACGTTCTCCTGGACGGTGAGCCAGCCGAACGACGTGTAGGCCTGGAAGACCATGCCGCGGTCGCGACCGGGCCCGCCGACGGGCTGCCCGTCGAGGAGGACCCTCCCCTTCGTCGGCGGGAGGAGCCCGGCGACCGCTTTCAGGATGGTCGACTTCCCGCACCCCGACGGCCCGAGGAAGACGACGACCTCCCCGACTCCCGGCTTGTCGACGATGTCGAAGGAGACGTCGCGGACGGCCTCCGTCTTCTCGCCGTCCCTCCCGACGTAGGTGACGGAGAGGTCCTGGACCGAGAGGCGGGGGGCTGCCGGGACCGCGGCGCTCACGAGTTCACCTCGCGCCAGCGGAAGAAGAGGCGCGAGAGCGTCATGATGACGAAGTCCGTCAGGAGGCCGATGCCGCCGATGACGAGGAGGCCGGCGAAGGACCACGACGCCTTCTGGTGCGTCCGGGCGAGCTCGACCATGTAGCCGAGCCCGTGCTCGGGGTTGACCGCCTCGGCGAGGATGACGTAGGTCCACGAGATCGCGTTCATGACGCGGAAGGAGTCCCAGATCTCCGGGGCAGCCGCCGGCAGCAGGACCGTCCGGACGACCTGCCCGCGCGAGGCGCCGAGCGTGAGCGCCGTCTGGACGTACTCCTCGGGGACGGCGCGGATCGCAGAGACGACGACGGGGAGGAGGTAGACGAAGACGCCGAGGAAGAGGAAGGCGATCTTCTGCTTCTCGTAGATCCCGAACCAGAGGATGAGAAGAGGGATGAAGGCCGAGATCGGCATGTAGCGGAGCGGGGAGACGATCGGCTCGAAGAGCCGGTTCACCGGCGTGAACGCCCCCATGAGGATCCCGAGCGGCAGCGCCACGGCGGACGCCAGGAGGAAGGCGAGCGCGATCCGCCTCGTGGAGACGAGGATCGCCTCCCAGAGGTCGTACTTGAGGAAGAGCTGGAGCGTGCCCTTCACGACCTCGGTCGGCGAGGGGAGGAAGTCGGGGGGCGCGAGGCCCCCGTAGCTCGCGACGCACCAGGCGGCGAGGACGATGACCGGCATGACGAAGCCGAGGACGAGCGCCGTCGCCTTCGGCAGCGGCGCCCGGAGCGCGAAGAGGCCGTGGCTGCTCAAACGATGGACCTCACGTTCGTGGCGTCTCCCTCGGTGGGGGGCGTGGGGGGGGGTCGCGCCCCCCCCCACGATCGATTCAGTTCGTCGCCAGGACCACCTTGATGTCGGTCCGGCGGTTCAGCTGGCGGCCCGCTTCCGTGGCGTTGTCGGCGACCGGGTTGGCCGAGCCCTTCCCGATGGTCTGGAAGCGCGCGGGCTCGATGTTCGGGAAGTTCTGGAGGACGTAGTTCTTCACCGCGAGGGCGCGGCGCTCGGAAAGGAGCATGTTGGCGGTGGCCTTCCCGGTCGCGTCGGTGTTCCCCTCGACGCGGAGGTAGGTGTTGCCGAAGGAGGTCATCGTCTCGCCGAGGGCGTCGAGGACGAAGAAGGAGCCGGGCATGATCTCGTCGCTGTTCGGCGTGAAGTGGATCTGGATCTGCTTGTTGATGA
>CAZNSS010000918.1:0-1764 GCA_964575465.1 uncultured Holophagales bacterium
CCGCGCAGCTCGCCGCGCTCGCGACCCCCGAGCCCAACGCTCCTTCCGGAACACGAAGCCGGCCTCGCGGCGGGCCCCGGCGCGGCGGCCCGAGCCTTGCCGGACCCCGCGCCACGCTCGAAAACGCCTCCCGTTTCGTCCAGCCGGTCCTGCCGGCCGACGCTCCGTTCCGGAGCCTGAAGGCCCTCGTCCTCCGGGCCCTCCGGATCGTCACGCGCGACCAGGGGGTCTTCAACTCGGCCGTCCACGAGGCTCTCCGGACGGCGCTCCTCGAGACGGAGGCGGCGCTCGGTGACCTCGTCGCGGCGCAGGGCGAGATTCGAGAGGAAGTCGCCGCGACGCGCGACGAGGCCGGGAAGACGGCGGAGGCGACCCGGGCGACCGTCCTCGCGGCTCTCGACGAGCGGGAGGCGAAGCTCCTCGCGGAGACGAAGAGGGTGGAGGGGGCGCTCGGTCGCGAGTCCGCCGCGCGCGACGTCCTCGGCCGAGAGGTGCTCGGGAGCCAGAGGAGGCTCGACGAGCTCGAGGGGCGCTCGGACGCCGCGAGAGCCCGGCTGGAAGAAGCGGAAGCCCGGCTCGGGCGCCAGCGGGCGGAGCTGGAGAGGGCGATGGAAGAGCTGCGCGCCGCGCGGCTCGAGTGGACGACGCTCCGGACCGAGCTCCGCTCCGGCGGAGGCCTCGCGGCGCCTTCGGAGGCGGGAGGCGGCGGCGCGCCGGAGACCCGGTCGGCGGCCGACCCGATCTCGGCAGGCCTCTATGCCGATTTCGAGCGGGCGTTCCGCGGGGCGGAGGACGAGATCCGCGCCCGGCAGGAGGGAGACGTCTCGCTCTTCCTCGGCTCGAGGGGGCCGGTCGCCGACCTCGGGTGCGGTCGCGGGGAGTTCCTCGAGGCCCTCGCCGCGCGGGGCCTCTCGGGCCGCGGCTGCGACACGAACCCGGTGATGGTCGCCCGCTGCCGCGAGAAGGGGCTCGCCGTCGACGAGGCCGACCTCTTCTCCTGGCTCCGCACGCAGCCCGAGAACTCGCTCGGGGGCGTCACGGCCTACCAGGTCGTCGAGCACCTCCCCGCCGACGCGCTCCTCCCGCTCGTCGAGCTCGCCGTCTCCCGCCTCGCGCCGGGAGGCCGGCTCCTCCTCGAGACGGTGAACGCCGAGTCTGTCTACGCGATGAAGTGGTTCTGGATGGACCTGACGCACGTCCGTCCCGTCCCGGCGCCGTCGCTCGGCCGCCTCATGGAGGCGTGCGGGCTCCGCGAGGTGACGACGGCCTACCGTTCACCCGTCCCGCGCGAGGTGACGGGCGGGGGGACCGAGCCGTCCGACCCGCTCGTAGCCGCGCTCGCGAAGCTCGTCTTCGCGCCGCAGGACGTCGCCGTGACGGGCGTGAAGTGATGGCGAACGTCCTCGTCTGCACGGCGCAGGTCCCGTTCGCCTCCGGCGGCGCCGAGCGCCATGCCGCCGGCCTCGTCCGCGAGCTGAAGGCCCGCGGGCACCGGGTCGACCTCGTGCAGCTCCCGTTCAAGTGGTACCCGCGCGAGGAGATCCTCCTCTCCGCCGCGGCGTGGCGGATGGTCGACGTCACCGAGGCCGACGGGACGAAGGTCGACCTCGTCATCCCGATGAAGTTCCCCTCCTACCTCGTCCGCCACCCGAACAAGGTCGCCTGGCTCATTCACCAGTTCCGGCAGGCGTACGACCGCTTCGGGACGGAGCAGAGCGACTTCACGGCGAGCCCGGAGGACACGCGCTGGCGCGAGCTGATCGC
>CAZNSS010000919.1:0-1762 GCA_964575465.1 uncultured Holophagales bacterium
CGCGCGAGGGGGCCCACTCCGTCGCGCGCATCGTCCACTCCGCCGACGCGACCGGGAGGGCGATCGAGCTCGCGCTCCTGGCGCGGGTGAAGGCCGAGAGAAACGTGAAGATCTGGACCGGGGCGACGGCGGTCGACCTCATCACGGCGCGCCACCACTCGACCGACGTCCAGCAGCGCTACGCCCTCCAGGACCCCTGCCTCGGCGCGTACGTCCTCGACGAGGCCGGCACGGTCCACACCGTCCTCGCCGACTTCACCGTCCTCGCGACCGGGGGCGTCGGGCGCCTCTTCCTCCACACGACGAACACCCGGCACGCCATCGGGGACGGCCTCGCGATGGCCGCCCGCGCCGGCGCGGCCGCCCTCAACCTCGAGTACGTCCAGTTCCACCCGACGACCCTCTACCACCCCGACGCCGAGCGTTTCCTCATCTCCGAGGCGCTCCGGGGGGAGGGGGCCGTCCTCGTGAACCGCTCCGGGAAGTCCTTCATGCATCGCTACGACCGGGAGCGGAAGGACCTCGCCCCGCGCGACGTCGTCACGCGCGCCATCGTCGAGGAGATGACGACCCGCGGCGAGCCTTGCGTCTACCTCGACCTCGCCCACCACTACGAGGGGAAGGGGCGGGAGGCGATCCGCGACCGCTTCCCGACGATCGCCGCGACCTGCGCGAAGTTCGGGATCGACATCGCGGCGGAGCCGATCCCGGTCGTCCCGGCCGCGCACTACTATTGCGGCGGGGTCCTCGCCGACCTCGAGGGGAAGACGACGATCCGGAACCTCTACGCCGTCGGCGAGGTGAGCTGCACCGGCCTCCACGGCGCCAACCGGCTCGCCTCGACGTCGCTCCTCGAGGGGCTCGTCTGGGGCGCCCACGCCGCGCGGTCGATCGCCGACCGGATCGAGAAGGGGCACACGTTCGCCCCGTCGATGTTCCGGGCGATTCCCGACTGGCAGGCCCCGGGCGACGCGCAGAACGAGGACCCCGCGCTCATCCAGCAGGACTGGACGACGATCCGCAACACGATGTGGAACTACGTCGGCATCGTGAGGACGGGCGAGCGGCTCGGCCGCGCCGTGGCCGACATCCGCGACCTCGAGAAGAGGCTCTCGCGCTTCTACCACGAGACGAAGATCTCGCGGGAGATCGTCGACCTGATCCACGGCGTCCACGCGAGCCACCTGATCGCGCAGGCCGCGCTGAAGAACCCCGTCTCGAGGGGCTGCCACTACAGGAGAAACTGAAGCGGGTCGGGGGCACCCGCCGCCGGGTGCCCCCGCTGCGCTCTCAGCGCTTCCGTTTCCTCGCGCTCAGCCCTGGCCCTCGGGGAGCTCGTCGGGGTTCCAGCCCTTCGGTGCCGTCCAGGCGCGCGCGGAGAAGAACGTCGCGAGGCCGAGGGAGACCAGCCCCCTGCAGCCGCGCCGCGCGTCGAACGCGTCGACGACGCGCGCGACCTCGGCCGGCGCCGAGGCGGGGACGACCATCCGGGAGCGGGCGAGGAGGCCGACCGGCGCATCGCGGCGCGCGGCGGCCCACGCCTCCTTCGCGCCCGCCTCCTCCTCGGGAGGGAGCGGCGCGACGCCGGCGACGGCGAGCTTCCCGCGGAGGACCGCGAGGAGGAGCGGGAGGTCCCGGAGGACGGGCACGGCCGTCTCGAAGCGGAAGGTCCGGACCGTCTCGCGCGTCCCTGCCGTCGCGCCGTTGCCGGCGAACGCAAAGGGGCGCGTCGCGTGCCCCGCGTTCGCGACGAACGACCAGG
>CAZNSS010000920.1:0-1760 GCA_964575465.1 uncultured Holophagales bacterium
GGCGCCGCGAATCAGGCCCGTCCGCGAGCGATGCGGCCTTCCTGGCGGTCCTCGCCGTCGCGCCCCTCCCCTGGCTCGCCGGCGAGGCGCTCGCAGCGATTCCGGCGGCCACCATCGCGGCCCGGCCTCCGGCTCTCGCCGGCCTGTCCCGGGGACCGGAGGCCGGGCGGGTGTTCGCCCCGGCAGGCCAGGACCGGACCCTCGCGCTCCGCTGGAGGTACGCCGACGGACTGTCCTGGGGCGAGAAGGCTGTCTCGCGAGCCGTCGAGGCCCTCGCGGGCTACACGAACCTCTTCCACGGCGCCGCCACGACGGGCTCCGCCTCCCCGATCGGGAACCCGAGAGTGGATCGTCTCGTCGGCGTGGCCCTCGCGGGGGGGGACCTCGCGGGAACCCTCGCCCTCCTCGACGTCCGCCACGTGGTCACCCCCTTCCCGGCGAGGGCCCCCGGCCTCCGCCCCGAGGGGAGGAGCGGCGGCGTCCTGAGGTACGGGGTGCCGCGGGCCTTCGGCCGGGCTTTCTTCCCGCTCGAGGCCCGCTTCTCCCCGGACGAGGAAGTCTTCGAAGCCCTCCGGACGAGAGGCTTCGACCCGGGGAAGACCGCACTCGTCTCGCCGCGCGCCGACGGAACGCGGCTTCCTTCGCCCCGCGCCGCCGGCAGCTGGGCCGCCGCCCGGTTCCTCTCGGACGGAGCCGAACGCGCGGAGCTCTCGACCTCCGCTTCGGCACCTTCTCTTCTCGTCCTGACCCGGAGCTGGGATCCCGGATGGAAGGCCCGGGTCGACGGCCTGCCCGTCCCGGTCCTCAGGGCCCAGCTCGCCCTCCTGGCCGTCGTCATCCCGCCCGGGGAGCACCGCCTGGAGATCGCGTACCTTCCCGCCTCCTTCCGTGTCGGCCTCGGGCTCTCGGTCGCGGGACTCCTCGGCGTCCTCGCCCTCTCCCTCGCGGGCCCGCCCGGAGGGCGCCGGCGGTGAGGCCCGACGAGGTCGTCGTCCTCCCGTTCGTCTTCGCGCTCGGCGCCGTCGTCGGCTCGTTCGCGAACGTCTGCATCCACCGCCTGCCGCGGGGGGAGTCGGTCGTCGCCCCGAGGTCGCGCTGCCCCGGCTGCGGCACGCCGATCGCGGCCCGCGACAACGTCCCCGTCCTCTCCTGGCTCCTCCTGCGCGGTCGATGCCGAAGCTGCCGCGAGCCCATCTCGCCCCGCTATCCGCTCGTCGAAGCTCTCGTCGGCGCCCTTTTCCTCGCCGCCGCCTTCCGCCACGGATTCGGCGCCGAAGCGCTGGCGGGCGCTCTCCTCGCGACGGCGGCGGTGATCCTGACGTCGACCGATGTCGAGGCCCGGATCCTCCCGGACGAGGTCACTCTCGGCGTCCTCGCCCTCGGGCTCCTCCTCGCCGCGGCGGAGGATCTCCCCGCCGTCCGGGCCGCCGGGCCTGCCGCCTTCTCGGGGCACCTTCTCCCGGCGCTCGGGGGAGCCGCCTTCGGCGCCGCCGTCGTCTGGGGTGTCGCTGCAGCCTACCGCCTCGTCCGCGGCGCGGAGGGAATGGGGCTCGGGGACGTCAAGATGATCGCGATGATCGGCGCGTTCGTCGGCCCGGTCGGAGTCCTGCTGACGCTTCTCGCCGCGTCCGTCGTCGGAACGGTCGTCGCCGGGGTGCCCGCGCTCCTCCGCATGCTGTCCTGGCGTGCCGCATTCGCCTCGGCGCGCGACTCCGCGGCCCGCTCGGCGGAGCTGGCGGCCCGCCGCGGCCTCCTCGTCG
>CAZNSS010000921.1:0-1758 GCA_964575465.1 uncultured Holophagales bacterium
GAGGCCGGCCGCCGCGCCGAGGGCTCCCGCCGCCCCCGCCCCGCCGCCGAAGCCGCCGTTCGACTGGGAGAGCCTCATCGGCGTCAAGCTCTTCTCCTGGGTCGCCGGCGTCTCGCTCGTCGTCGGCGCGATCCTCTTCCTCCGCTACTCGATCGAGCACGGCTGGCTGACGGCGCCGTTCCGGATGGCGATCGGCCTCCTGACCGGCATCGCTCTCCTCGTCGTCTGCGAGCTGAAGGCGGCGCGGAAGTACCCGGTCACGGCGAACGCCCTCGATGGGGCGGCGATCGCGATCCTCTTCTCGACGTTCTTCGCCGCGCACGCGCTCTGGAAGCTCGTCCCCGCGATCCCGACGTTCGGGCTGATGGTCCTCGTGACGGCGGTCGCCGTTCTCCTCTCGATCCGGCGCGACTCCATCTTCATCGCGCTCCTCGGCCTCGTCGGCGGCTTCGCGACCCCCGCGCTCCTCTCGACGGGCGAGGACCGCCCGTTCGGCCTCTTCGGCTACCTCCTCCTCCTGAACGCCGGCCTCGCCTGGGTCGCGCACCGGAAGAAGTGGCCCGTCCTGACGGTCCTCTGCGCGATCCTCACCGCGATCTACCAGTGGGGCTGGGTCGCGAAGTTCCTGACGGAAGGGAAGCTCGGCCTGGCGTCCGGGATCTTCCTCGTCTTCCCGCTCGTCCTCTACGCGGGCCTCGCGCTCGGGAAGCCGGAGAAGAAGGGAATCGGGGAGAAGACGCAGCTCTTCGAAGGGTCGGCGCACCTCGCCGGCCTCCTGCCGCTCCTCTTCGCAATATTCCTGGCCGCCGTCCCGGCCTACGGCGCGAGGTACGAGCTCCTCTTCGGCTACCTCTTCCTCCTTGCGGCCGGGCTCTTCGCCGTCGCCGTCTGGCGCGGCCCCTCGGCGCTCCACCTGGCCGGCGGCCTCGCGACGCTCGTCGTCTTCGCCATCTGGGCGTTCCGGAGCTGGGCACCGGGCGCCTGGCCGTGGGTCCTCGCGTTCCTCGCGCTCTTCGTCGTCTTCTTCCTCGCCGCGCCGTTCGTCGCGGAGAAGGTGCGGAAGCCGCTCGACGACGTCGGCCTCCGCGCGGCGTACGCCGCGCCGCTCCTCCTCGCGCTCGCGCCGGTCCTCGTCTCCGAGGAGCCGCGGACCGCCTCGCCCGGCCTCCTCTTCGCCGTCGTCTTCGTCCTCCTCGCGCTCTGCGCGGCGTACGCCGTCGTCCGCGAGGAGGGGGGCGTCTTCTTCGCCGGCGCCTTCTTCGCGCTCCTCGCCGAGGCGGTCTGGTCGGCGAAGCACCTGACGCCGGAGCGGCTCCTGCCAGGGCTCGCGCTCTACGGCCTCTTCTCGCTCTTCTACCTCGGCGTCCCGCTCGCGGCGCGCCGGTACGGCAGGTCGCTGAAGCCGGGCGGCCTGTCGGTCGTCCTCCTCTTCGCGGCCCTCGCGCTCCTCCTCTTCCTCGCGGCCGGGCCCGTCGCCGCCTCGGCGATCTGGGGCCTCGCGCTCCTCCTCGCGGTCCTGAACGTCGGCCTCTTCGCCGAGGGAGCGAGCGGCCACTTCCCCCTCGCGACGCTCGCCGGCGTCCTCCTCTCGTGGGGCGTCCTCGCCGTCTGGTGGATGACGGTCCCGCTCGCGACGCTCCTCGTCCCGGGGCTCCTCGTCGTCCTCGGCTTCGCCCTCGTCGTCGTCGGCGGGAGCGCCTTCGTCCGCGCGAAGACCGGCGCGGAGGCGACGGCGGGCCCGGACGGGATCCACCTCGG
>CAZNSS010000922.1:0-1753 GCA_964575465.1 uncultured Holophagales bacterium
CTCGTCGAGGAGCTCCTCGAGGCGCGCCTCCGGCTCTCCGTCGAGAACGAGAGCCTGAAGGCGAACCTCGGGCGCGGCTGGAACCTCGACGCCCTCGTCGGGAGCTCCGACGCGGCCCGGCGGGTCAAGGCCACCCTCCCGCGCGCGGCGGCCGGCCCCGTCACGGTCCTCATCCGCGGCGAGTCGGGGACGGGCAAGAACCTCGTCGCCCGCATCCTCCACGCCCTCTCGCCGCGCGCGCAGGGCCCGTTCATCCAGTTCAACTGCGCGGCCCTCCCGGAGACGCTCGCCGAGTCGGAGCTCTTCGGGCACGAGAAGGGCTCGTTCACGGGAGCCGACCGGAAGAAGCCGGGGCGCTTCGAGCTCGCGCAGGGCGGCACGATCTTCCTCGACGAGATCGGCAAGACCTCGCTCGCGATCCAGGCCAAGCTCCTCCGCGTCGTCGAGGACAAGGAGTTCGAGCGGGTCGGCGGCACGCAGACGCTGAAGGCCGACACGAAGATCATCTCGGCGACGAACCTCGACCTCGAGGCCGCGATCCGGCGGAACGAGTTCCGGGAGGACCTCTTCTACCGCCTGAACGTCGTCCCCGTGGAGCTCCCGCCGCTCCGGAGCCGCCTCGAGGACCTCCCGGCCCTCGTCGAGCACTTCGTCCTCAAGCTCTCGCGCGACCTCGGCGCCGACGCGCGCCGCCTCGACCCGGAGGTCCTCGACCTCTTCGGCCGCTACCCGTGGCCCGGCAACATCCGCGAGCTCGAGGCGACGCTCCACCGCGCCCTCGTCCTCAGCCCGGGCGAGAAGCTCGGCGTCGGAGACTTCCACTGGATCCTCGAGTCGCCGCTCCTCTCGACCGGGCGGCTCGCCCCTCCGCGTCTCCCCGTCGCCGCCGAGGGCTCCTCGCCGGTCGACCCCGAGTACTTCGAGGCGCGCATGTCGGGCCTCGAGCGCGACCTCATCGAGCGCGCCCTCGGCGAGTCGGGCGGGAAGATCCGCGAGGCGTCGCGCCGGCTCGGCCTCGCCCGCAACACGCTCAAGGCGAAGATGGCCCGCTACGGCCTCAGGGGGCAGGAGGATCCCGCCTCCCCGTGACGGGGACCTCGAGGACCGGGGCGTGGCTCGTGGCGGGAGCCGCCGCCCTCCTCGCCCTCGCGGCGCGGCTCGCGAACCTCGGCGCCGCCTTCCCGGACGGCGCCGCCGTCGTACCGCCGCTCGACGACCTCTACCACGCCAAGAGGATCGTCGTCTCCGCCCTCGGGTTCCCGTCCGTCCTCGCCTTCGACCCGCTGCGCGGGACCGCCGGCGGCTACACCCCCTGGCCGCCGCTCTACGACCTCGCGGCGGGAGGGCTCGCGCGCCTCGGCGGGGCCCGGTCGGCGCAGGAGGTCCTCGACCGGGCGGTCCTCTTCCCGCCGCTGGCGGCGGCGGCCGTGGTCTTCGCGGCCACGTACGTCCTCGCCCGCCGGAAGGGCCTCGTCGCGGCAGCGACGTGCGGAGTCCTGCTCGCCGCCCCGTCGACGCTGATCGGGATCGCGTCCGTCGCGAGCATCGACCATCACTTCCTCGAGGGGGGACTCCTCCTCGGCCTGATCGCGGCCACGGCCGCGGCGCTCCGCGCGCGGTGCGAGCGGGAAGCCCTCCTCGCCGGCCTCGTCGTCGGTGCGGCCCTCTGCGCGGCGCTCTTCGTCCAAGTCGCGCTGCTCCCGGGGGCGGGCTGCGCGGTGCTCGCGATCCTCCTCCTCGCCCCGGGGCGGCG
>CAZNSS010000923.1:0-1752 GCA_964575465.1 uncultured Holophagales bacterium
CGAACGGGTCCTCCTCGCCCTGCACCCAGACGACGTTCCGCCCCTCGATGGCGCGCGTCTCCTCCTCGGCCCACCGGTCGAACGGCACCCCGACGAGGAAGAGAACGTCCGGGTCGACCACCGTCGCGGCCCGCGCCGCGCAGAGGGAACCGAAGGAAAAGCCCGCGAGAACGAGGGGCCCGTCCGGGTGCCTCTCGCGCACGCAGCGGACCGCGGCGACGAGGTCCGCCGTCTCGCCGCGTCCCTCGTCGTAGATCCCCTCCGAGGCGCCGACTCCCCGGAAGTTGAACCGGAGGGACGCGAGGTGGAACCGGTCGGCCAGGAGCTTCGCGGCGCGGTGGACGACCTTCGTGTGCATCGTCCCCCCGAACTGTGGATGGGGATGGGCGACGACGGCCGCGCCCGCCGGGTGGGCCGGGAGACGCAGGAGCGCCTCGAGCGCCCCGACGGGCCCGGGAAGAGTCAGGGAGACCATGCGGACGACGCTCACGGCCCTCCGAAGTTAGCATGGGGGGGATGAACGGGCCCTCGCCGAGTTCGCCGTCGGGACGGCCGCCGCGACTCGAGCCCTGGGTCTCGCTCGCCTTCGTCCTCCTCTCGGCCGGCCTCGCCGTCCACCACCTCGCCGGCGACTCCGCCACCGCGGACGAACCGGTCCATCTCGCGGCCGCTGCAGAGATCGTCCGCGACGGCACCGGCCGCTGGAACCCCGAGCACCCGCCTCTCGCCAAGGTCCTCGCCGGGCTCGCCCTCACGGGCCTCCCGCTCCGGGCCCCCGATGACGCGCTCCACTCGCCCGCCGGGCCCGACCGGCTCCTCCGCTTCCTCTACCGGAACACGTCGCCGGCCGGGACGATCCTCTTTCGCGCCCGGCTCCCGTTCGTCCTCCTCCTCGCCGGGCTCCTTCTCGCCGTGAGGGCCGAGGCGCGCCTCCGGTGGGGCCCGTGGGCCGGGTGTGCCGCCCTCGCGTTCGCGGCGCTCGAGCCGAACCTGAACGCCCACGCGGGCGTCGTCCACACCGACGTCGCCGTCACGCTCTTCGTCGTCCTCTCCCTCGCGCCGCTCGCCGCGCTCCGCCGGCCCGAGGCGCGCCGCGCCGCGCCCGTTCTCGGGCTCCTCTGGGGCCTCGCGCTCCTCTCGAAGTACAGCGCTCCCGTCCTCGCCCTCTGCACCCTGCCGTTCCTCGCGTCGGACGAGACGCCGGGCCGGGCGGACCTCGCGCGCCTCCTCCGGAGGCTCGCTGCCGCCGCCGGTATCGCGCTCCTCGTCGCGCTCGCCGGCTTCGCGTGGGCGTGCCGGAACCAGACGCCGGGCGACCGCCGGGCCCTCGCGTTCGAGCGGCTCGAGGTGATGGGGCGCTCGCCCGCCGCGGCCCGCCTCGCCATCCGAGCGGGCAACGCCCTCCCCCCGCTCGGCAACCTCCTCACCGGGACCCTCTCCGTCGCGCTCCAGAGCGAGGTCGGGGCCGGCGTGAACTACTTCCTCGGGACGGTCTCCCGCGAGGGATCCCCGTGGTACTTCCCCGTCGCGCTCGCGGTGAAGGCGCCTCTCGGCCTCCTCCTCGGGCTCTTCGCGGCGTTCGCCGCCCGCGAAGGCCGGCGCTTCGCCGCCCTCGCCGGACTCTCCGTCGCCCTCTTCCTCCTCCTCTCGGCCCGGACGACCTACAACATCGGCGTCCGCCACGCGCTCCTCGTCTTTCCCCTCGCCGCGATCGCGGCGGGAGCGGCGCTCGCGGGCGACGGCGCCCCGCGG
>CAZNSS010000924.1:0-1747 GCA_964575465.1 uncultured Holophagales bacterium
TGGTGCGGCGAGCTCGACGCCTTTCTCGCGCGCTTCGGTCACCGCGGCCCTTCCGAGTTCGACCTCGCCGCGACGCGCTGGGGCGAGGAGCCGTCGATGATCGTCTCCCTCGTCCGCGAGTCGCTGGCGGGGCCGCCCCGCGAGGGGGTCCGCGAGCGGATGGCGCGGCTCGCCGGGGAGCGCACGCGCGTTCTCGGGGATTCCATCGCGGCGAGCCCGCTCTGGAAGCGCCCCCTCCTCTCTCTTCTCCCCCGCGCCGTCCCGCGCTACATGCCTCTCCGCGAGGCGCCGAAGCACTACGGCGTCGTCGTCATCCAGCGGATCCGCCGGGCAGCCCTCGAGCTCGGGCGGAGGCTCGCCGCGCGCGGGGTCCTCGCCCGCGCGGAGGACGTCTTCCTCCTCGACGTCTGCGAGCTCCGGGCGCTCGCGTCGGGCGCCCCTCCGCCCGACGGCCTTCGCGCGGAGCTCGGAGAGAGGGAAGAGCGTCTTGCCCGCTTCCGCGCACAGCCGCCGCCCGACTTCCTCCGCTCCGACGGCGTCCCTGTCCGCGAGGAGGAGGCGCCCGAGCCCGGCGGGGGTGGCCTCCTCCGCGGCGCCGCGGTCTCGGCTGGTGTGGCGACCGGGCCCGTGCGGCGTCTCTTCTCGCCCGACCCCGCGGCGATGAAGGACGGCGACGTCCTCGTCCTCGTCTTCGCCGACCCGGGCTGGACGCCGCTCTTCCCGAGGGCGGCCGCCGTCGTCATGGAGGTGGGCGGCCTCATGTGCCACGCTGCCGTCGTCGCGCGCGAGCTCGGAGTCCCGGCGGTCTTCGGCGTGAGGAACGCGACCCGCGCCTTCGCGGACGGGGAGCGCGTCGTCGTCGACGGGGTCGCCGGGACCGTCTCGAGGGAGTTCCCCGGGCACCGCGCGGAGGGCTGCCCCCCGGAGGGCCGGGTCACTTCGTCCGCGTGACGGTGACCTCCACCTGCAGCCGCTTCTTCCCGTCGAAGTCGTCGACGGTACTGAGAATCGCGGGTTTCCCGGGCGCGGGGCGCGTCGAGAGCGCCTGGCTGACGGTCCGGAGGGTCGGGTTCCCCTTCGCGTCGGCCGCCGGCTCGGGCAGGGCGAAGCTCGACCGCTCGATCTCGGTGTCGAGGACGAGGTCCCCGTCGCGCTCCGTGACGCGGCCGGAGATCTTGAGGCCGACGTCCATGTACTGGACCCCCTTGTCGGCGGCGACGGGTACGCGGGTGCCGTTCCGGAGCTGCCCCTGGCTCCCCTCGTTCACCGTCATCGAGTACGCCCGTTCGTTCGTCTTCTTTCCCCCCTCGAGGTCGAAGAGGACGTAGTCGACGCGGAACGTGGAGCGGGCGCGCTCGGAGCGCGCCGGCTCCTCGGCGCGGGAGGGACGGGCGAGGACGAGGCCGGAGAGCGGGAGGGCGAGGAGGAGGGCGAGGACTCGTTTCACGAAGGCTCCTTTCGGGAAGGCGTCGGTTCCGAAGAGCGCTCCCCGGGCCGCGGTCTTCACGGGAGGAGATACGAAAGCCGGGAGATGCGCGTCGCGGTGCGGCCCGTCTCCGTCAGGCCGCGGGAGCCGTTCCGCCGGGGAGCGTCGTCGCGAGCATGTCGAGGAAAGCCCGCACCTTCGAAGGCATGAGGCGCCGGCCCGGGAGGACGGCCCACGCGGTGCGCGGCGAGAGGCTCCATCCGGGCAGGACGCGCCGGAGCTCGCCGCGCCGCACGTAGGGTGCGGCGAGGAGGTCGGGGA
>CAZNSS010000925.1:0-1745 GCA_964575465.1 uncultured Holophagales bacterium
CGCCCGCAAGGGCCCGACGCTCCTCTGGAAGCGGCTCCTCGCGGGGCGGCTCCTCGAGGTCGAGCGGCGCGTCCGCCACCTCCTCGCGCTCCTCGACGCCGACGGCCCGGCGGCCACCGAGGAGGCGCTCGCGTACCTCCGGGAGACGTTCGGCGACGCGACGGCCGAGGCCGACGGCCTCCCCGCGGCGGAGCGGGTGGCCTGGGCCCGGGCGCGGCTCGCGCGGCCTCTCCGCGTCTGCGGGGTCGTGAAGAACGAGGGGGAGCCCGGAGGCGGGCCGTTCTGGGTGCGCGGCCGCGACGGGCGCCTCTCCCGGCAGATCGTCGAGAGCGCCGAGGTGAACCTCGCCGACCCGGAGCAGAAGGCCCTCTGGAGCTCGGGGGCCTACTTCAACCCGGTCGACCTCGTCCTCTCGCTCCGGGACTCTTCCGGCCGGCCCTGGGACCTTGCGCGCTTCGTCGACGACGACGCCGTCTTCGTCTCGCGGAAGTCGCACGGCGGCGTCCCGCTCCTCGCGCTCGAGAGGCCTGGCCTCTGGAACGGCGCGATGGCCTCCTGGAACACGCTCTTCGTCGAGGTGCCGAGCGCCACGTTCGCCCCGGTCAAGATCGCACTCGACCTGCTTCGCCCCGAGCACCGGCCCGAGCCGGAATAGCAGGCTGCGTCAGCGCGGGGCGGGCGCGGGCGTCCGTCGGAAGAGCCACTCCTCCCGCCGGCTCTCGTCGGCGGTGCAGGGATACCCGAACGTGGCGTCGAACGCGCACCCTGGAAGCCGCGGTGCCGCGGGCCGCGCACCCTTCCCGGGGCGTGCGAGGCCGGGGTCGAGGAGCGCGAGGAAGTCCTCGGAGTAGAACGCGAGGTCGTCGACCGGGAGGGCGGGCGCGAGCCCTTTCAGCCGGCCGAGGAGGGCGGGAGAGGCGACTTCCGACGCCCGCCGCCGGAGAGCGGGCCCTTCCGAGCCGAAGAACCCGGAGAGGGGTGCCGCGAGGCGTCCGCGACTTCCCGAGAGGACGACGCAGGCGTCGGGGGGACGGACGCGCGCGCACTCCGTGAAGCGGTCCGACGGGTGGACCTCGAGAACCCGCGAGACGCTCTCCCCGAGGTCGGGGACGGTCACCTCCTCGCGCGTTCCTCCGCCAACGGCGGGCTGGGTCGACACGAGGACGAATCGCCCCGCAGGGGTCTCGACGAGGAGGCGCGTCTCGTCCTCTTCGTCGGTCCGGCGAAAGAGCACCGACCAGGCCACGCGGGGCGGGCCCGCGAGCTCGTGGTGCCAGCGCCCCCTCGGGACGAGCGCCCGTCCGGGCGAGGAGGGCAGAGGGGACGGGGTCGCGCCGGGGACGGGAAGGAGGGTCGCGAGGAGAAGCGCCGCTGGCACCCCCGTCACGGGTGGCCTGCCGGCACCCAGATCCTCTCGCTGACGAAGACCGAGACGAGCCAGGAGTCGAGGAGGCCGGCCCGGCCCTCGTCCTCGAGGATCCGGAGCGCCTTCTCCCGGGGAACGGCCCGCTTGTAGGGGCGGTCGGAGGCCGTGAGCGCGTCGTAGATGTCGCAGACGGTCATGATCCGCGAGGGGAGGGGGATCCGCTCGGCACGCAGGCTGCGCGGGTATCCCGTGCCGTCGAGCTTCTCGTGGTGCGCGTGGGCGATCTCGGGGATGCGCGCGAGGTCGGCGGTCCAGGGGATCGAGGAGAGGAAGCGGTAGGTGTGGGAGACGTGGCTCTCGATCTGCGTCCGCTCCTCGA
>CAZNSS010000926.1:0-1743 GCA_964575465.1 uncultured Holophagales bacterium
AGAGCCCGAGGCCGAAGAGGAGGACGGCCAGGGCGAAGAGGGCTTCACTCATGCGTTGCCTCTGGTGGGATAGGTAAAGCCGACCGCTCGGTTTCCCGAGATGGCACCGTGATCAGCGGCGAGGGTCTCCCCTCGATGCACTTCGGTCGGCGTGAGAAAATCGCCCGCCGCCTCCGTCTGGACGGAAGAGCCTTGCCGCCTGTCCACTGAATTCCTCGGATTCACCTTCGCAGGCTGGCCGGGGCGACCCGGCTGCCCGTCTGGCATGGCGGCTGTAAAGAACACGGCGGGCGTCCGGGTCACGATGCGGTGTCTCCGGGTCCGAACGCTTCGACCACGTCGGCCGTGGCCTCGTCCGCGTTGAACTTCTCGGCCAGCCGCTCGGCGTGCTCGCGCCGCAGCGGCTTGAGTCGGAGGCTGGCCTGGACGAGAGGGAGCGCCTCGAAACGCGCGCCAGTCCAGATCACGGTCCAGTCGGGGCGGGTCATCGGTCACCGTCCCGGTAGATCCACTTGCACCGCTTCACGACGGTCCCGTCATCTGCGTACGGCTCACAGAGCCAGACTCCGAAGAACTGCTCCGTGGTCGAGTCTCCGCACACGAAGCACTTCCCGGGCTTGACTGCACTCATCGCTTGCGAGAGGAAGTCCATGCTGAATCCGCGCGGCACGTCGGCACGCTTGCCTCTCATCGGCTGGCCTCCGCCAGCGCGCGAAACGACTCCCCCTCCCCCGTCCCCACCGCGATCGACAGCCAGTCGCCCTTGCGCGAGCGGCGGACGTTGCGGAGCGCGGCGAGGGCCGAGGAGGCGCCGACGAGGAGGGTGACCATGGCGCCGTTGTTGGCGACGACGCGGGCGGTGTAGCTGTACTGCCTCATGCGCCCGCCAGCTTCCGAAGCAGGTCGTTCGCGAAGTCACGGCCGGTCGGAACCGTGTCGACCTCGGCCGCCAGGTCGTCCATCCGCCGCTCCTCCTCCCGGCGCTTGACGGCGTCGCGGCAGGCGGTGGCGATCTTCCAGAGGTCGTCTACGCCCGTCTCGATGACGACGCGGGCGTCCGAGGCGACGATCGTCAGGAGGCAGCGGTCGGCGTCTTCGGCGAGCGGAGCGACGCTGACGCGGTCGATCCGGCCGGCTTCGATGGAGACGGTGGCCCGGCTGTACTGGCTCACGCCGCCCTCCCCGTCCGGAGCGCGTA
Source organism: uncultured Holophagales bacterium (assembly GCA_964575465.1). Lineage (GTDB taxonomy): Bacteria > Acidobacteriota > Thermoanaerobaculia > UBA5066 > UBA5066 > UBA5066. The sequence goes on from CAZNSS010000926.1 coordinate 1,199, forward strand.
GCTCGCCTTCCAGTCGTTGAGTTCCCGCTCCCGGTCCCCGAGCTGCCTGACGCGGTGACGCATCAGCGCGAGCCGGTCGGCCGTCACGGCATCCATCTCGGGGCGCTTGCGGCGGGGGGTGAAGAGGTGGAGAATGGTTGCGGTCATTTCGGTTCTCCCTCCTAAGCGCGGCCCCCTGCGTCCACAGGGGGCCGCTGGTTTGATGGCTAGGCGGCGGGCTGCTCGGACTCGGCGTTGGCCGCGTCGATCGCCCAGCAGAGGTTGCGGAGGCGCGGGACGAGGTCGAGGACGGAGCCGTGGAGCGAGTCGAGCCGCTCCCGCGAGGCCCGCACGTCCGCGAGCGCCGACTCCGTGGCGCCGATCTCCGAGAGGATGCCGCCCGCGAGCGCGCCCTCGACCGGGGTCCGCTCGCCGCGCCGGTTCCAGCGGTTGAGCAACTCCCACTTCGTGTAGTAGCGGGTCTCGGTGCGGGGCTGGTTCTTCTTCATGGGTCCTCTCCTTTTTCTGGCCCGTCGTTCCAGCGGCGGGCCGGTGCGTTTTTAGCG
>CAZNSS010000927.1:0-1742 GCA_964575465.1 uncultured Holophagales bacterium
GCCAGGATCTCCGCGAGGACCGACGGCGCGCTCACCCTTCCTCCTGCGAGATCGCCGCAAGCGACTCGAGCGACCGCCGCGCGGCCCCGGAGTCGATCGAGGCGGCGGCCCGGACCATCCCGTCGCCGAGGTCGAGGGCCGTCCCCGAGACGACGAGCGCCGCCGCCGCGTTCATCAGGATCGCGTCGCGACGCGGCCCCTCCTCCCCGTCGAGGAGCGCGCGGAGGATCTCCGCGTTCGTCCCGGCGTCGCCGCCCGCCATCTCGCGCGGGTCGCGCTCGGGAAGTCCGAACGTCGCGGCCGTCCATTCCTCGAGGCGGACCTCTCCCTCGGAAACCTCGGCGACGACCGACAGGCCGTGCGGGAGGAGCTCGTCCCCGGCGCCGGAGTTCGAGACGACGAGCGCGTGCTCGGCGCCGAGGGCCGCGAGCGCCCCCGCCACGACCGGCACGCGCAGCGGCCGGTCGACGCCGACGAGCTGCCTCCTCACGCCGAGGGGGTTCGCGAGCGGCCCGGCCAGGTTGAACGCGGTACGGATTCCAAGCTCGCGGCGGAGCGGCCCGACGGCCTTCATCGCCGGGTGGTACGCGGGGGCGAAGAGGAACGTGACGTTCGCCTCCCGGAGCGCCCGCGCCGCGACGGCCGGGGACATCTCGATCCTCACGCCGAGGGCCGCGAGGACGTCCGCCGACCCGCTCGAGGACGAAACGGCGCGCCCCCCGTGCTTGGCGACCGGGACGCCCGCGCCCGCGACGACGAAGGCTGCCGTCGTCGAGACGTTGAACGTCCCCTGCCCGTCGCCGCCCGTCCCGCAGACGTCGACGGACCGTGCGGCGAGCTCCTCGGAGACCGGCACCGGCGCGGCCCTCGCCCGTAGAGCGTCGACGAAGCCGGCCACCTCCTCCGCCTCCTCGCCGCGCCGCGCCAGGGCCGCGAGGAGCGCGGCGGACCGGACCGCCGAGAAGCCCTCCGCGAGCATCTCCCCGACGGCGAGGCGTGCCTCGTCCCTCGAGAGCGTCCGCCCGTCCATGACGAGCTTCAGGGCGCGGTGGAGTTCGCTCACCCGGCCCCCTTCTCCACGAAGTTGCGGAGCAGCCGCTCCCCCTCCAGCGTCAGGATCGATTCCGGGTGGAACTGGACGCCGGCGACCGGCCGCGTCCGGTGGCGGAGTCCCATGACGATCCCGTCGGAGGTCTCGGCGGTCACGTCGAGGCACTCCGGTACGCTCGCGCGGTCGACGACGAGGGAGTGGTAGCGCGTCGCGACGAAGGGGTTGCCGAGCCCGGCGTAGATCCCCTCCCCGTCGTGCCGGACCTCCGAGGTCTTGCCGTGCATCAGGACGGGGGCCCGCACGATCGACGCGCCGAAGACGTGCCCGATGGCCTGGTGCCCGAGGCAGACGCCGAGGAGCGGCACCTCCTCGTTCCGGCGGATGACCTCCTCGCTGATCCCCGCGTCCTCCGGACGGCCGGGCCCCGGCGAGATGACGATCCTCACGGGCCGCAGGGCGAGCGCTTCCTCCGCAGTCATCGCGTCGTTGCGGACGACGCGCACGTCGCCGTGGAGCGTCTGGAGGACCTGGACGAGGTTGAAGGTGAAGGAGTCGTAGTTGTCGACGACGAGGATCACGGCTCGTACTCCTTCGCCGCGTCGACGGCGCGCATGAGCGCGAAGGCCTTGCTCTCGCACTCGTCCGCCTCGGCCTCGGGGCGCGAGTCGGCCACGATGCCGGCGCCCGCCTG
>CAZNSS010000928.1:0-1741 GCA_964575465.1 uncultured Holophagales bacterium
GTCGCGGAGGGGGACGGGGAGAGCGCGACGGGCGCCGGCGGCGCGGCGCGCGTGACGTCGACGACGAGGCGCGGCGGGGAGGCGAGCGGGTAGACGTTCGTCGAGAGGTTCTTCCCCTTCAGGACGACCGCCAGCTCGCCGGGGCGCAGGAGGAGCCGCGCCACGCGCGCGTCGTCCACCGCCACCTCCGGCAGGGCCGGGACGAGCTTCACGCCCGGAAAGCGGAGGACGACCTGCTCGTCTCCCTTGTCCACCTTGTAGGGCGGCGGCTGCGTGAACCGGAAGACGACCTTCGTCGTCCCCTCGAAGGCGGAGACCGTCGCCTCGACGCCCACCTCGGGCGTGTCGACGCGCCGCGCGGCGAGCGTCCGCGCGGCCCGGTCCCAGGCGAACGTCACCCCGAAGAGCGGCGAGAGGACGCGCGAGAAGAAGTCGGCGTCGGCGAAGGCCGAAGAGCCCTCGCCGCGGACCGGCCCGGCGAGCTGCACGAGCCGCGTATCGACGACCGCGATCGGCGTCTCCGTCCCGAAGACCGCCGTGTGGGGGCCGATCTTCAGCTCGTAGGAGCCCGTCGCCGCCTCGTACGAGAGCGTGCCGCCGAGCGCGGCCGCGACGTCGCCGATCGAGACGAACGTCCTTCCCTCGGCCTCCGTCGCCCTCACGACGATCGACGAGCCCCCCGGCGGGACGAACGTCGCGGGCGCTGCGGGGGCCGCGGCGTCGGCCCTCGCGACCGCGAGGAAGGCCGCGAGGGCGAGGCGCGGGAGGAGGGCGGGTCGGGTCACTTCGGGGGATTATCCACGCGTGCGCCCGGCGGCCGGGCGCCTAGAATCGTGCCAGCTCCTCGGGAGGACACCATGCCCGACACGATTCCCCGACGGACGACGACGCCCTGCGCCGCGACCGTCCGGCTCGACGGCGGCACCCGGCGGGACGTCACGTTCTGGCTCCTGCCCGATCCCCACCGCGAGCGGGGCGTCACCCCGCTCCACGCGCTCCTCGAGGAGAACCGCCGGTTCCTCCCCGTCGGCCTCGGGGACGCGGGGAGCTGCCTCATCTCGCGCGACGCGCTCGTCACCGTCGAGATCGACGCCGCCGGGCCGGGAGCGGACCCGTCCTCCGTCGAGGGGACGACGCTCGACCTCGTGACGCTCCACCTCGTCACCGGGGACGAGTTCTCGGGAATCCTCCGCTCCGTGGCCGTCGAGGGGCACGGGCGGATGTCGGACGTCTTCAACTCGGCGGGCCGGTTCGTCGCGATCGCCTTCGGCACGCGCCTTCTCTTCGTCGCGACGTCCTACATCGCCCGGGTGTCGTTCTGAGGGAGGCCTGAGATGTCTTCGCGCATCGACCTCCTGGTCGCGAACCTCCTCCATACCGAGGGAGAGGCCCTCTACATCGTCCCCGGGGAGCGGATGTTCATGACCCGCGGCCCCTCCCGCGCCATCGTCGGGCGCGAGCCCGTCGGAATGGACTCGTTTCGCGCCGTCGTCGCCGAGGTTTCCCCGGGCCGGGTGGCCGAGGACCTCGCCCGGGCCCGCCACCGGATCCCCGTGGAGCTCGGCCCCGGGATGGAGCCGATCGAGATCCGGTTCGGGTTCTACGGCTCGCAGCCGGCCCTCCTCATCTGGCGCACGACGAAGCTGTCCATGGCTCCCCACCTCTCCCCGGAGCCGAGGATGCCGGCCGCATCTGCTCCGGCAACCTCTCCAGCGCATTGGCCGGTGGCGCCATCAGTGAC
>CAZNSS010000929.1:0-1740 GCA_964575465.1 uncultured Holophagales bacterium
CCGAAGTTCGAGTGGGAGAAGCTCGCCCCGAAGATCGTCAAGTGCGAGCTCTGCAGTCACCGGCTGAAGGAGGGGAAGCAGCCCGGCTGCACCGAGGTCTGCCCGCGCCACGCCGTCGTCTACGGCAAGCGCTCCGACCTCCTCGCCGAGGCCAAGAAGCGGATCGCCGAGAACCCGAAGAAGTACAAGGGGTACCGGAAGGGCGATCCGGCGAAGGTCTACGGTGAGACCGAGGGCGGGGGCACGCAGTGTCTATACCTCTCCCACGTCCCGTTCGAGAAGCTCGGGCTGCCCGATCTGTCGCCCGAGCCGGTGCCGACGGTCACCCAGACCGTCCAGCACGGCGTCTACCAGGGGTTCGTCGCGCCGATCGCGCTCTACGCCGTCCTCGGGGCGGTGATCCTGAGGAACCGGAAGAAGCAGGGTGAGGAGCCCCCGAAGGGCGGAGGTGCCGCGTGAGCAGCCACGCCCACCTCCACGCCCCGGTCGGCGGCCCGCTCTGGACGAGGCCGTTCCGGATCCTCGTCGGTCTCTTCGCCGTCTGCGCGGTCTTCCTCGCCTGGCGCTTCGCCGCCGGTCTCGGCGCCTCGTCGGGCATGAACGACGGCTACCCGTGGGGCCTCTGGATCACCTTCGACGTCGTCGTCGGGACGGCGCTCGGGTGCGGCGGCTACGCCGTCGCGCTCCTCGTCTACGTCCTGAACAAGGGCGAGTACCACCCGCTGGTGAGGCCGGCGATCCTGACGAGCGCCCTCGGCTACACGATGGCGTCCGTCTCCATCCACGTCGACCTCGGGCGGCCGTGGCTCGTCTGGAGGATCCCGACCTTCTCCTGGCACTGGAACCTGAACTCGGCTCTCCTCGAGGTCGCCCTCTGCGTCATGACCTACGTGGCGGTGCTCTGGATCGAGCTCTCGCCCGCGTTCATGGAGAAGTGGCGGGAGGGGCCCGACGGCTTCCTGAAGCGGACGTCCGACAAGGCGTACCCGGTCGTCCAGAAGGCGCTCCCCTGGATCATCGCGCTCGGCCTCCTCCTGCCGACGATGCACCAGTCGTCGCTCGGGACGGTCATGCTCCTGACGGGGCCCAAGCTCCATCCGCTCTGGAACACGCCCTTCCTGCCGCTCCTGTTCCTCGTCTCGTGCCTCGGGCTGGGCTACGCGGTCGTCGTCTTCGAGTCCGTGCTCGCGTCGAGCCTCCTCGGCCGGCCCCGCGAGACGGAGATGCTCGGGAAGATGGCGTGGGTCATGGTGCCGGTGCTCTCCCTCTTCACGCTGCTCCGCCTCGGCGACCTGGCGGTGCGCGGTCGCCTCTCGGCCCTCGGGACGTTCGACCTGTACACGGGGATGTTCGTTCTCGAGACGGTGCTCTTCCTGGCGCCCGTCTTCATGCTCCTTTCGGAGCGCGCGCGGCGGGACGCGGGGAACGTCTTCCGGGCCGCGATGCTGATGATCCTCGCCGGCACTCTCTACCGCTTCGACACCTACCTGGTGGCGTTCCGGCCGGGCTCGCGCTTCTCGTACTTCCCGACCATCCCGGAGGTCATGGTGACCATCGGCATCGTGACGCTCGAGGTCATCCTGTACGTGGTCCTCGTCAAGTACTTCCCGATCCTGTCGGCGCCGGCGCCCGCGCAGCCGGCGTCGGCCCGAGCGTAGGGGGGCATCCATGTCAAAGCGCATCGTCGTCGACCCGGTCACCCGCATCGAGGGCCACCTCCGCATCGACGTGGAGGTGGAC